>JBEBXZ010000027.1:0-9479 GCA_040391335.1 Dokdonella fugitiva
ACCGCATGGCGCTGCTCGACTAGGCCGGCATGCTGGCGAGGGGCGTGCGCGGCGGGAAATTCGACGGTTTCCGCGTTGGCGTGTTGTTCCCGATCCTCGATCGGCGCGGTCGTACGATCGCATTCGGCGGTCGCGTACTGGCCAAGGATGACGGCCCCAAATACCTCAACTCGCCGGAAACGCCACTGTTTCACAAAGGCCGGGAGTTGTTCGGCTTGTGGCAGGTGCGCGAGGCGCATCAGAAGATCACGCGCCTGCTCGTCGTCGAAGGCTATATGGATGTGATCGCCCTGCATCAGTACGGCATCACCCAGGCCGTCGCAACACTCGGCACAGCGACCACCAGCGACCATGCGGAAATCCTGTTCCGCAATGCTGCCGATGTCTTTTTCTGCTTCGACGGCGATCGTGCCGGGCGGCAGGCGGCGTGGCGTGCGGTCGAATCGGTATTGCCACGCATGCGCGACGGTCGCCAGGCCTGGTTCCTGTTCGTACCGGATGGTGAGGATCCCGATTCACTGATCCGCAAGGAAGGTGTCGAGGGATTCGAACAACGCCTTAAACAGTCCACGCCGCTCAGCGAATTCTTCTTCGCGGAAACCGGCAAGGACGTGAATCTTTCCAGCATCGATGGCAAGGCGCGGCTGGCCGAACGCGCACGGCCGATGATTGGGCAAATTCCGGATGGCGCCTTTCGTGATCTGATGTATGCCGAACTCGAACGCCAAAGCGGCGCGCGCACGGCACCACCGTCCAACGCGCGCGCGCCGTCGCGAAACGAGGGCCGCCACGCGACGCGCCCGCCACAACGTTCCCTGGTGCGTACCGCCGTGGCCCTGCTCGTGCAGCGACCGGCACTTGCCGTCGATATCGAACCGCCGTGGACTTTCGCCGAACTGCGCCAGCCCGGCGTTCCGCTGCTGGTCGAACTGATCCGGCTCTGCCGTGATCGCCCCCACCTGAGCACAGGCGCCCTGCTCGAGCATTTCGCGAACCGCGAGGAAGCGCCGTCGCTCAACAAGCTGGCGACGATGGAGCTGCTGGTCGACGAGCAGCATGCGCAGGACGACTTCCTCGGGGCGATCCGGCAATTGGACGTCCAGACGTCCCAGCAACGCATCGACGACCTGATCGCGCGCCAGGTCGAAGGTGGCTTGTCCGCCGACGAACGCAATGAACTTCGCGAGCTCCTCGGCTCCGTCGGGAAAACGGCCAAATGGAAATCCGGCATCGGTCGTTCTTGACAGAAGCAGTGCCGATCGGCTCCACTTGCTGCATGCGCACATACGGTACGACGACGACAACGATTACACCTGAAACGGTGCGGTCAGTCGTGCGCAAATAGTTCCAAACGCAACGACCCCGCACCTCGATGAGGTAGCGGGATGCACATCCCCTCCTCGACGAACCGGGGCCATCAACAGGAGGCCCGATGAGTCCGCTCGACCAGTTGTCCGCCACACTCGCCACCACGCGCCACAACATCGGCATCCCCGCCAGCACCGCGGCGGCTTCGGCTGTCACGCACAAGTTCGGCGGATCCTCGCTGGCGACGGCGGAACGCTATCGGCACGTCGCAGGCATCCTGCTGCAACGCGATGATCCCCTGCAGGTCACGGTGGTCTCGGCGATGCGCGGCGTCACCGATGCACTGATCGCACTGGCCACCACCGCCTCGGCGCGAAACCCGGCCTGGCGCGAGCAATGGGAAAGCCTGCGCGAACGTCATCGGCTTGCCGCGCGGGAGTTGCTCGGCGCGGATGCCGGGCCGCTGGCCGGCTGGCTCGATGCGCAATACGCCGAACTTGCCGAACTGCTGGGCGCGCTGGCCGTGCTCGGCATTCCGGCGCGCGAAGCGATCGAGGCCGTGCAGGGGCTCGGCGAGGTCTGGTCGGCCCATTTGCTGCATGCGCACATCGAAGCGCTCGGTCACCCCTGCGCCTTGCTCGATGCGCGCGAAGTGCTCGTCGTCAGCCATGGCGAGCTCGGCGTCGCCGTCGACTGGCAGGTCAGCGCGGCGCGGCTGGCCGACTGGCGCGCACGGAATCCGCAGCCCCGCATCGTCGTCACCGGCTTCGTCGCACGCGATTCAGCGGGACGCTCGACGATACTCGGGCGCAATGGCAGCGACTATTCCGGCGCGATCTTCGCAGCCTTGTTCAATGCTTGCGAACTGCACATCTGGACCGATGTGGATGGCGTGCTGTCCGCCGATCCGCGTCTCGTCCCCGAAGCGATTCCGCTGAGCGCGATGTCCTACGAGGAAGCCTGCGAACTCGCCTATTTCGGCGCCAAGGTCATCCATCCGCAGACCATGTTGCCGGCGATGGCGCTCGGGCTGCCGATCCATATCCGCAACACCTTCAAGCCTGCGCACCCAGGCACGCGCATCGCGAGCGCCGGCGGTTCGAGCCAGGGCCCGGTCCGCGGCCTCTCGCTGGCCGATCAACTCGCCATCGTCAACGTCGAGGGCGCCGGCATGATCGGCGTGCCGGGTACCGCCGAGCGCGTGTTCGCGGCGCTGCGCGACGCGAAGGTGTCGGTGGTCATGATTTCGCAGGGCTCGTCCGAGCATTCGATCTGCTGCGTCGTACGTGCTGGCGATGCGGCCCGCGCCGAAATCGCGCTCGACGCGGTGTTCGCGCGCGAACTGGCCGCCGGCCAGATCCAGGCGATCACGATCACGCCCGATATCAGCGTGCTGGCGGCGGTCGGCGACGGCATGGCGGGAACGCCGGGCGTCTCGGCGCAGTTGTTCACGACGCTGGGTCGCGCCCGCGTCAACATCCGCGCGATCGCGCAGGGCGCTTCGGAACGCAATATCTCCGTCGCCCTCGACAGCAAGGACGCGGCGCGTGCATTGCGCGCGGCCCACGCGGGATTCTGGCTGTCGCCGCAGACGATATCGGTCGGCCTGATCGGCCCCGGCAATGTCGGGCGCGCCCTGCTCGAACAGTTGCGCGAAGCCTTGCCGCGCCTCAAACGCACGGCGAACCTCGACCTGCGCGTGCGCGCGATCGCATCGAGCCAGCATCTGTGGACCAGCGAACAGGGCGGACTGCCCGCCGACTGGGCTGCCGAACTGGCCGCCAGCAGCGCGGAGTCGCCCGACCACTTCACCGCGCAGGTGCACGCGGCGCATCTTCCGCACGCCGTCATCATCGATTGCAGTGCAAGCGACGAGATCGCCGACCGCTACGCCGACTGGCTCGCGGCCGGTATCCATGTCATCACGCCGAACAAGCAGGCGGGCGCCGGCGCAATGTCGCGATGGCAGGCCATCCGTGCGGCTGGCGCGCATAGCGGCGCACGCTGGCGCTACGAAGCCACGGTCGGTGCCGGGCTTCCGGTCATCCAGACCTTGCGCGACCTGCTCGACACCGGCGACGAACTGATCTCGATCGAAGGCATCCTGTCCGGCACGCTGGCCTGGCTGTTCAATCGCTACGATGGCAGCCAGCCGTTCTCGGCCCTGGTGCGCGAGGCGCTCGCGCTCGGCTACACGGAACCCGATCCGCGTGATGACCTGTCGGGCCTCGATGTCGCGCGCAAGCTGGTCATCCTGGCGCGCGAAGCTGGACAGCCTCTCGAGCTTGCCGACGTCCAGGTGCAGGGCCTCGTGCCCGACAGCCTGCTCGCCCTGCCACGTGAACAGGCGATCGCCCAACTCGAATCGCTGGATGCCGGACTTGCCGCGCGCCACGCGCAGGCACGCGCCGCCGGCAACGTGTTGCGCTACGTGGCACGCCTCGACAGCAGCGGCCAGGCCAGCGTCGGACTGGTCGAACTGCCCGATGCGCACGCTTTCGCCCATCTGCAGCTGACCGACAACATCGTGCAGTTCACCACGCGTCGCTATGCGACCAATCCCCTGATCGTGCAAGGCCCCGGCGCAGGTCGCGACGTCACCGCGGCCGGCGTGTTCGCCGACCTGCTGCGGCTCGGTGCGGCACTGGGAGCCAGATTGTGAGCGCACCGGACTTGCAGGCCCCCACCATGCGCGATAGTGCCACGGCTTTTTCTCCCGCCAGCGTCGGCAATGTCGCGGTGGGCTTCGACATCCTCGGCCAGAGCCTGGCCGGTGCCGGCGATCGTGCCTGCGTGCGTCGCATCGACGAACCCGTGGTGCGTATCGACGCGATCCGTGGCAGCGTCCGCGATCTGCCACTCGATGCCGCCCGCAATACTGCAGGACGCGCCTTGATGGCGATGCGCGAAGCACTCGCCCTGCCGTACGGATTTTCCCTTGAACTCGAAAAGGGCATCGCGCTCGGCTCGGGCATGGGTGGATCGGCCGCGTCCTGCGTGGCGGCCGTGGTCGCCGCCAACGCCCTGCTCGACGAACCGCTGCCGCATGCCGCCTTGTATCCGTTTGCACTCGATGGCGAAGCGGTCGCCAGCGGCAGTCGGCATGGCGACAATGTCGGACCGATGCTGCTCGGCGGCCTGGTCCTGGCCACCGCCGATCGACTCGTGCGCATCCCGGTACCCGAAGACTGGCACTGCGTCGTCGTGCATCCCGATGCGATCCTCAAGACACGCCGCGCGCGCGAGGCACTGCGCGGCCACTACGCACTCGGTGAATTCGTCACGCAGAGCGCCAATCTCGCCCTCGTCCTCGCCGGTTGCTATCGCGGCGATGCGGATCTCGTGCGCGCCGGCCTGAGCGATGTCCTCGTCGAGCCACGACGCGCACCACTGATCGAGGGATTCCACGCGGTGAAGCAGGTCGCACTCGATGGCAACGCGCTCGGTGCCAGCATCTCCGGCGCCGGCCCCAGCGTGTTCGCGTGGTTCGAGAGCGCCGCACTTGCCGAAGCCGCCGCGCCGCATATGCGCGCGGCCTTCGCGAGCGCCGGATTCAGCAGCCAGAGTTTCGTCTCGCCGGTCAATGGTCCCGCCGCCGAGGTGATCGCATGAAATTCGAAAGTACACGCCAGCGTGCAGCGATCACCGATCTGAGCGCGGCCTTGCTCGCCGGCCTCGCGCCCGATGGCGGACTGTATGTCCCCGCCCACGTGCCGACGCTGCGCACCGGGGATTTTCCAGAGAATGGAAGCCTTGCTGTTGTCAGCGCACATCTCCTCGCACCGTTCTTCGCCGGCGACGCACTGGCGGAACAGCTCGGCGCGATCTGCGCCGAAGCCTTTGATTTCCCGGCACCACTCAAGTCCCTGGCCGTCGCTGAAACCAGCGTGCTGGAGCTGTTCCACGGCCCGACCGCTGCATTCAAGGATTTCGGCGCGCGCTTTCTCGCCGCCTGCATGTCGCGCCTGCGCCAGCCCGGCGATGCGCCGTTGACGATCCTGGTCGCAACCTCGGGCGATACTGGTGCGGCCGTCGCTGCCGCGTTCCACCGGCTGCAGGGTCTGCGCATCGTCATCCTGTATCCGGATGGCCGCGTGTCGCCACGCCAGGCTCATCAACTCGGATGTTTCGGCGACAACATCACCGCGCTGCGCGTCGCCGGCAGCTTCGACGATTGCCAACGCCTCGTGAAGCAGGCACTCAATGACGACACCCTGCAAGCGCATGTGCCGCTCAGTTCGGCCAACAGCATCAGCCTCGGCCGCCTGCTGCCACAGATGAGCTACTACGCGAACGCTGCCCTGGCGCATTGGCGCAGGCACGGCTGTACGCTCAACTTCGTGATCCCGACCGGCAATCTCGGCAACGCGCTGGCGGCAATCCTCGCGCGCGCCTGTGGCCTGCCCATCGGCAACATCGCGCTGGCGACCAATGCCAACCACGTCGTGCCGGATTTCTTCGCCGGACTCGACTACCGCCCGCAGCCCAGCATCGCCACGCTGGCCAATGCAATGGATGTCGGCGCGCCGAGCAATTTCGAACGCCTGCGCTGGCTTTATCCGGACGACGGGGAATTGCGCGCGGCATTCACCGCGCACTCGGTGGATGACGCGACGATCCGCGACACGATCCGCTCGGGTCCGCAAAAGTACGGCGAAGTGTTCTGCCCGCATACCGCCTGTGCGGTGAACGTTCTCGAAGGTTTGCGCGAACGCGGCGCAGAGGGCCATTGGGCGATCGTCGCCACGGCACATCCGGCCAAGTTCGAACAGATCGTCGAACCGCTGGTCGGTCGCGCGCTGACGGTACCGCCCGCGCTGGCCGCACTGTTGGCGCGTCCGGCCCGGGCCGAGCCGATGGCGGCGGACTACGCGGCCTTCGCACTGCGCTTGCGGAGCCTGTGAGGGGAACGGCTGTGGATCCATCGACTGCACCCGTCGCGACGAATGCAAACGGCCAGCAAAAGTGGAAACGGATCGGATCTGATGATCGCGCCGCGACGCGGGCGCGGACTCGATACGCCGTTCGGGGAGAATCCCGCGGCACATGTGCATGGCTGGCGCCGCGGGTTCCCGGCCCGCGACATGCGGGCCGGGAATGTCGATGCGTGCCGGAATTCCGTCAGGGCGCCTCGAACCCGTCCGCGAAGATCGCGTCCGGCGCTGCCGGTACGGCGATGAAGCTCGCCACGCTGAAATCCGGACCGCGTGCCGTACCTGCGATCACCCCGTTCTCGTTCACGCCGACCCCGTTCAGCAGGTACTCGAACAGGTTGCCGTTGTCGGACTGCACGGCGATGTCATAGGCCTGGCCATCGACGTACACGAAGGCCTTGAAAGCCAGGGTCGCGAAATCGTAGGCGCGTCCCACGATGACGCCACTCTCGTTGACGCCATACGCCGCTCCCTGGGCGAGCCCGAGCAGTGCACCCGGAATCGGCGCGGCGACACCATTGGCGAACGTCGCGGGCTGCGGCCGTGTGCCGCCGAAGACCATCTCGCCGACCGCAAAACCCTGGTCGTTGATCGCGCTGGCCTTGCTCGCCACGTCATCGACGCCGGCCGCGATCGGCAGGATGCCGGGCGCGCCGACCTTGCCGAGTGTCGCGTGCGTGGGGCCGTTCACGAAGTTCCAGCCGCCAACGATATCGTTGCTGTTGTTGATGCCCGACCAGAATGCCTGGGCGCCGGGTCCCTGCGCGGGCACGCCATTGTCGACCACGCCGCCCGCTGCGGACCAGGTGAACGCGTTGAACTGGCCATCCGCCGAAGCGAGGCCGACGACGATGCCGGCATCGTTGATCGCGGCCGGATTGAGCTTGAACGCCTGGTCCTCGCCGATGATCGCGTACGCCTCGGGCTCGCCGGCATCCCAGACCAACGCGGTGGTCAGCGCACCGTCGTCGGTGTAGCGCGAGGAAGTCCCGACGATCTGTCCGAGGTTGTTGATCGCGGTCGCCGCGCCTTCGTCGCGATCCCCGGGTATTGCCAGCGTATGCGCGATGCCGTCGTTCCACAGGAATGCGCGATTCTCGAAGGTCTTCTCGTCGATGTAGTAGCCGACCGCCTGGCCGGCATCATTGATGCCGGCGACGTAGACGCTGCTCGCACCCGGGATCTCGATCTGCACGAGATGGTACTGCGGTGCGCCGCGCGGAACGGCGGCGACCGCGGACTCGTGCGCCGCGACGGACAAGGCCAGGGCAACGGCCAGGGTAACGCAGCGAAGCGCGGGCTTAACGATGTTCATGGTGATGATCGTCCTCGTGCAAAGGGTGGCGGCGCCCCAGCGGCGCTCGTCCCGATCGTGCCTAATCCGCTGTCGGGAGCGATTCGGATCCTGTGCGGATCGCATGCGGATCGCGTTATGACGTGCGATCCACCGCCTTCCTGGATCGTTCGGCCGTCCATGTCGACAATTCGACACGCATCGGCAATGGGATTCAGGCGGGCGGTACGGCCATCAGTCCGGCCGGCACGGCACGCTCCCCGGCCAGCCGTCGCACGCGCTCGAGCGCGGCCTGCCATAACTCGCGCTGGCCCTGGGCGTGCGCGACGCGCAACTGGATCATCGCGCAATCGAAATCCTGGTCCGCCCACAGCGCAACGCGGCTGGCGATCGCGCCGGCCTCGGGCAGACGCCCGGATTCGAGCAGGAACCGCGTGTAGTCGACGACGATGCTCGCCGTCGTCTCCGCGACGCCGATCTCGTCAGCCAGGCTCAACGCACGCTGGAACAGGTTCTCGGCTTCCTCGTGCTGGCCGGCCGTCCACAACCGGTTTGCCGAGGCCAGGGCGCGCAACGGCATGCGCGGATGCGCGCCGTTGCTTCCGGGTTTATCGATGGCCAACTCGATCGGCCGCGTCGGCAACACATGCTGATCGTGCTCGAGGCGTGCCCGCAGCAGGACGAGATCGGTGCGCACGACATCGCTGTCGGCGGAGGCAAGCTCGTCCTCGGCGACCGGTTCGAGGATCGCCAGAGCCTCGGCCGGCTTGCCGCGATGCCAGGCGAGTTGCGCGCGCAGCCAGCGCAGGCGTTCGGCCTCGGCCGGATCCGCGGGTCGCCGGTCGTTGGCCGGATCCTCGAGCAGGGCGGCGGCATCGGCGTAACGACCGACGCGCATCAGCGCCTGGACGCGATACAGCCGCACCGAGAGCAGCGAATCGGGATTCACGATGCGGTCGCGCATGTCCCAGGCGCGGTCGATCGTCTGCATCGCAGGGACGTTCAGCAACTGCTGGCGGCGCGCGACGAACAGCATCTGCAGGTTGCTGATCTGTTCCTGGATCACGCCGAGCTCGATGAATTGCGCAATTGCGCGCTCGAGGTAGGTTTCCGCCTGCGCGGGATGCCCGCGCAGGACTTCCAGCGAGCCGATGTTGCCATCGACGCGAGCCACGCTGCCGATGTCGCCGGCGCGCGCGAACGCATCGCGGGCGATGCCGTTGTCGACGAGAGCACCGGGATAATCCTGCAGCGAGATGCGACTGACCCCGCGCATCAGGTGCAGCCGGCCGGTCAGGATCGGATCATCCGCGCTCGCGTGCATCTCGATCGCCTCGTTCGCGTAGCGGCCCGCCTCGGCGAACTCGCCGGTGCGCACGGATACCGTGCCAAGCGCCGCAAGCAGTTCCGCGTGGAACGCGGATGGACGGCCACCGGTCTGCCCGACCAGCGCCAGCAGCGCATTGCGCGCGGCCTCGAATCGCCCGGAGCGGATGTCGACCTCGGCCAGTTGCTGGCGCAAGCGCGGCTCGTCGCGGACCAGCGCCGGATTGGCCATCAGGATCGCGCGCGCGGTGTCCGGCTCATTGGCAAGCATGGCCGCGCGTGCGCGCTGCAGGGTTTCGGAAACGGCTTCCGCCTCGGCGGAGGGCGCCGGCACATGCCCGAGTACCGCGCTCAGGCGATCCGCCGCGGTACGCAATGCGATGGTCGGCGAAGCGTCCCCGGACTGGCCCTGCAGGCGCGAGCCGTCGGCGGTGGAAGCGACCAGGGTCGCGTGCCAAAGCGTGCCGCGTCGCTCGATCGTGCCCTGCACGACGATCGCCGCGCCGGCCGTGCGGCGCAGGTCGGCGAGCATCGCCGCATCCGGCGACGCGGTGGCTTCGCCACCGCCGGCACCACGCAGCGCGCCGAGCGTGGCATCACTCGGCAACACGGCGATC
>JBEBXZ010000028.1:0-9278 GCA_040391335.1 Dokdonella fugitiva
CTGTTGTGCCCTGCGCGAACCTAGCAATTTCTCCCACGAAAATGTAGGCCCGGATCGATCGCCAACAGGGAACGCGCTGGACATTCGCATCGAAATGCCGGGTAAGCCGGAAGAAACATCCATCTGCATCAAACCCCGTGCAGGAAACTCGCGTGAACAACCCGTGCGTGGAGGCACGAGCCTCGTTACGATGCATGTTTTCCCGTTGGAGCAGTCATGCCGGCCTTACCTGACGTCAACTACTGGCCATTGCTCGGTGTCGCGGTCGTGGTCATCGGTTTTGTCCTGCGTCGCAACCCGGTGCTGGTGGTCGTTCTGGCCGGACTCGTCAGCGGCATCGCTGCAGGCATGCCGATTGCGGACCTGCTCGCGCTGCTGGGTCGCAGCTTCGTCGAGAACCGTGTATTGCTGATCTTCGTGCTGACCCTGCCGGCGATCGGCGTGCTCGAGCATTTCGGTTTGCGCGAACGCGCGCGGGCCTGGATCACCGGCATACGTGGCCTGACGCTGGCGCGCTTCCAGATCACCTATCTCGGCTTGCGCCAGTTGATCAGCATGACCGGACTGACGCACGTCGCCGGCCACGCGCAGACCGTGCGTCCACTGGTCGCGCCAATGAGCGAAGCGGCAGCCGAACGGACCATGGGAAAACTCAGCGACGAACAACGCGACACAGTACGTGCGAGCGCCGCGGCGACCGACAACATCGGCCTGTTCTTCGGGGAAGACGTGTTCGTCGCGTTCGGCGCCGTGCTCCTGATCCAGGGCTTCTATGCGCGCAATGGCATCGAACTCGAACCACTGACGATCTCGCTCTGGGCCTTGCCCACCGCGCTGGCCGCCTTCGTCATGCATGCGATCCGGCTGCACCTGCTGCAACGTCGCCTGGAAAGGAATCGGTCCATCGCGGACGCGAGCGGAGCATCCGATGCTGCGCATTGAATACCTGTACTGGCTGGTTGGCGCGTTCCTGATCGCCACCGCGATCTTCAATGCCCGCGAGCGACGCCATGCGACGGCTGGATTCTGGCTGGTCCTGTCCACGCCATTCGTGTTCGGCGATGCCATCCTCTCCGCCGCTGCTGCCGGCAACCAGGCTTCTGCACAGGCGATGCGTCGTCGTGCTCGGCCTGCTCGCTGCACGCAGCAAACTGCATATCGCAAAAGAAACACCAGAGGCCGAGGCACGACGTGAAGTTTCGGCGGAACACATCGGCAATCGCCTGTTCCTGCCCGCGCTGGCGATTCCCGTACTGACGATGCTGCTGTTTTTTTCCGGCCCATATCTGCAATGGAACGGGAATCTCCTGCTCGACCAGAAAGCGTTGACGCTGACCGCACTTGGCATCGCCAGCCTGATTGCGCTGTTTGCCGCGACCCGTGTGACACGATCGCCGCTCATTGAATCCGTCGCCCACGGTCGGCGTGTGCTCGACTCGCTGAGCTGGGCGGTGCTGTTGCCGATGGTGCTTGCGACACTCGGCGGCGTGTTCGCAGCGACCGGCGTCGGCGATGCGATCGCCGCGACCACGGGGGCGCTGATTCCCATCGACAGCCGCATGGCCTGCCTGCTTGCGTTCGCCCTCGGCATGGTGTTGTTCACGGTGGTCATGGGCAATGCGTTCGCCGCGTTTCCGGTCATGATGGCTGGCATCGGCTTGCCGCTGCTGGTCCTGCGCCATGGCGCCGACCCCGCCATCCTCGGCGCGATCGGCATGCTGACCGGCTATTGCGGAACCCTGCTCACGCCGATGGCCGCGAACTTCAACATCGTGCCGGCGGTGCTGCTGGAATTGCCGAACCAGTATGGTGTGATCCGCTCGCAGTTGCCGACGGCAATCTGCCTGATGATCGTCAATATCGCCCTGATGGCCTTGCTGGTGTTTCGATGAACAAACCCTGCGTGCTGCTGACCGGTTTCGAGCGCTTCGATGGTGAACCGGTGAATCCATCGGAAGAAATCGTAAGACGACTCGATGGAAAAACGACCTCCGACCACGTGATCGTCGGCGCGATCCTGCCGGTTGCTTTCGCCGAAGCGCCACAGGTATTGGCCGAACTGATCGACCGGCATCGTCCGGCGCTCGTCATCACGCTCGGGCAGGCCGGTGGCCGCGCCGAACTCTCGATCGAGCGTGTGGCGATCAACCTGATCGATGCACGCATCGCCGACAATGCGGATCTGCAACCGATCGACGTCGAAGTGGTGGCGCACGCCCCGCCCGCCTACTACAGCAGCCTGCCGGTCAAGGCGATCAACGCCGAGCTTGCCGAGCGTGGCATTCCAGCGGCGCTGTCGCTGAGCGCGGGCAGCTTCGTCTGCAACCAGGTGTTCTACTGGGTGTGCCACCTGCTGAGCAACGATTATCCCGGCACACGCGGTGGCTTCATCCACGTGCCCTGGCTACCCGAACAGGCGCTGCGCCATCCGGGCCAGCCTTCGCTGCCGCTGGAGACGATGATTGCGGGCGTGCATGCCGCGATCGAATGCAGCCTGCGGACCGGGAAGGATCTGCATGTCGCGGGCGGAACGACGCACTAGCCGCAAGCGCTTCTCAGCATCCTTTCCCGGCATCGACTTCCTGGGTGACTTCGATGATCAGGTCGCCGGTTTCCGCGTACGGCAACTTCACGCTTACCGGATCGGTCGCGTAGTAGAAGCCGCCCTTGGTCGGCGCACTGACCTTGCTGCGCGATTTCGATTCGTAGGACTTGCCGACGGCATCGGGCGTCGTCGCGACGGCGAGGCGACGCACGTTTTCCAATGGCACGCAGGCCAGCAGGCGACTCGGCTTGAAGGGTCGGATATCCAGATACAGGGGTTCGACCGGCTTGCTGTCGCGCACCGTGCCGTCATCGGCGAGTACATAGAGGATCGGCTTGAACACCGTGTTGCCGCGTCGCGTGGAACTGCGCTCGGCAGTCACCTGGATACGCAGCGCCACGTGCTGGAATTCCCGCTGCAGTTCGATCTCGCGATAGCGGCTCTTGCCTTTCGGAAAATCGCGCTGTTCCGCAGCATCCGTGATCGCGAAGTGCTGCGGGCGATCAAGACCGAGAAGCACCGGGCCTTCCTCGGGTGCTTCCTCGATTTCCATCGGCACCGGGCGGGCGCCGAACAGATGCTCTTTCCATTCATTGAATGTCGCGAACGGATTGGCCGCCTGCGCAACGGCGGAGCAGGCGAGGAGCGTGAAAAAAACAGAAATGCGAATGAATGATGTCATGCAGGATCGTCCGGATGTGTTCCCGACACGGCGCACAAATCCGGGCGACCGCCTTTCTCCAGTCACGCGGGGAGAATTACTCCTTGTGGAGTGGCGTGATGTCCTTGCCATCCTGCGTGAAGGTTTCGAGTTCCAGGGTGTTGCCGATGCTGGCAACAGCGCGCTTCTGCTCGTCGGTCGCCTTCTCGGTCTCCTTGCGACCGTTCTTGAGCACGATGCCGGTGATTTTCTTGGTGTCCTTCAGATCGCTGATGTAGCCGAAAAGTTCGGCCTTGCCGAAAGTGAAGCTGTCGATCGAGTAACGCTGGTCCTTGGACGGCGTGACGATGGCGCGACCGTCCTTGATACCGGCAGCATGCGCGGCACCCGCCAGGAATGCGCCGACGAGCAGGACTGCCGCTGTTCTCTTTACCGCGCGAAACATGCCGTTCATGGGGCTCTCTCTATCAGTTCTGCTTGGTGGTGGTACGGATTTCGTTGATCTCGCCCTTTTCTTCAACATACGCCTTGAAATCCATTTCCACCGCGATTCGCGCGAGCGCAATGATATGGGTGTTCTTGACCTTCTGCTTCTCGCCGCGCTTGAGCAGCACGGTCGCCATCGGCAGCGCCTGTTCCTTGCGGTAGTTGAGCGCGCTGCGCAGGTCCTGCGCGGTGAATGGCGCCTCCTGGTAGTCGAACTGGTCATCCTTGTCAGCCGTCAGGGTCACATCGAAGCTCGGCGGAATATCTTCCGCAACATGGTTGATGTCGGACTTCGCACCGCGCCCACCGCACGCGGCCAGCAGCACCGCGACAAACACCAATGCCATCAGGCGCAACACTCGATTCGAAACAGCCAGCCGCATGGAAAACCTCCGGAAAACGTCAGGATTGCAAGCCTACCACCGAAACTCAGGTGCGCGGCAGGGTGACGCCCTGCTGGCCCATGTACTTGCCGCCACGATCCTTGTAGCTCGTCTCGCACTCCTCGTCGGATTCGAGGAACAGCATCTGCGCGACGCCCTCATGGGCGTAGATGCGCGCCGGCAACGGCGTCGTGTTCGAGAATTCGAGCGTCACGTGCCCTTCCCATTCGGGCTCCAGCGGCGTGACGTTGACGATGATGCCGCAGCGCGCATACGTCGATTTGCCGAGGCAGATCGTCAGCACGTTGCGCGGGATGCGGAAGTACTCGACGGTACGCGCCAGCGCGAACGAGTTCGGCGGGATGATGCAGACCTCGCCGGTGAAATCGACGAAGTTTCCCGACTCGAAATGCTTCGGATCGACGATCGTAGAATTGATGTTGGTGAAGATCTTGAACTCGTTCGCGCAGCGCACGTCGTAGCCGTAGCTCGACGTGCCGTACGAGATCAGCCGACCGCCCGAGGCATTGGTCTTGACCTGTCCCGCCTCGAATGGCGCGATCATGCCGTGCTGTTCCGCCATGCGGCGAATCCATTTGTCCGATTTGATGCTCATGCTGGAACAGGTCCTGGATGACGCGGATGAGAGGGAGGCATACTGCGGGTGGTCACGGTCGCGCGGCGGCCGGCGCAGGAAAATACCGGAAATGACCGACCGGACGCCACTCGAACAGTGCATCCTCGACGCGTGCTCCTGCACCGATATTGTGCAGGATCAATGGCCGACGCCCGTCCGCACTGCGCCGATCAGTGACCAGACCGATATGCGGCTGCCCGGTTTCGAGGCGCCATGACACCACGTCGCCCGCCATATAGGCGCCCGCATCGAGCCCTGCGGGCAGGGCCTTGCCCTGGCGGCGGAACCACACTTCCAGATTGGGTACGCGCCGGTGATCGATGTTCGGATCGGGTCGGCGCAATCCCCAGATCGTCGGATAAGCCGAAAACTGCGCGCGCATGTCGCGATTCAATTCCGCCTGCAAGTCGATGCCCACGGCGCGAAACGCGCGCACCAGCACATCCGAACAGACGCCGCGTTCCAGTGGAACATCGCCCCCCGGAAACACCATGCGCACATACGCCGGGTCGTAGTATCTCGTCACGCCGACTTGCGCGTGGCCTGCCGCGACGAGACGCGTCGCCTCGTCTTCCGCGCCCTGCACGCTCCCCGCAAGAAGCAGCGCGGCGAGGGCAAGGCAGGGCTGGATCAGCGGAAAGCGCATCGATCGCGTCAGGTGTTCTGGATCACGATCTTCGGAAACTGGATCGACTTGTTGCGCGCACGCAGCGACAGCCGCGCAGCTGCGTTGCGTGCGATCTCGCGATAGCGCGCCGTGATATCCGAATCGGGCATGGCGACCACGGTCGGCGTTCCGGCATCGGCCTGTTCGCGGATGCGGATATCCAGCGGCAATGAGCCGAGCATCGGTACGTGGTACTGCTCCGCCATGCGCGCGCCACCGCCCTCGCCGAATATCGCTTCCTCGTGTCCGCAGTTCGTGCAGACGTGCGTCGCCATGTTCTCGACGATACCGAGCACCGGCACGTTGACCTTCTCGAACATCTTCAGGGCTTTCTTCGCGTCGAGCAGGGCAATGTCCTGCGGCGTGGTGACGATGACCGCTCCAGACACCGGCACGCGCTGGCAGAGGGTCAGCTGGATGTCACCCGTACCCGGTGGCATGTCGATGACGAGATAATCGAGATCGACCCAGTTGGTATCGGTCAGCAACTGCTGCAGCGCCTGGGTGACCATCGGCCCGCGCCAGATCATCGGCGTGTCTTCCTCGATCAGGAAGCCGATCGACATGCTCTGGATGCCGTGATTGAGCTTCGGCTCGATACGCTGGCCGTCCTTGGAGTCCGGTTTTCCCGACAGACCCAGCATGCGCGGCTGGCTCGGGCCGTAGATGTCGGCATCGAGGATGCCTACGCTCGCCCCTTCAGCGCGCAAGGCCAGCGCCAGGTTCGCACTGACCGTCGACTTGCCCACGCCGCCCTTGCCGGACGCGACCACGATCACATTCTTGACGTTCGGCAGCGGCGTCAGGCCTTCCTGCACGCGATGCGCAGCGACCCGGCACGAGACGCCGACGGCGGCCGCATCAATCGACGGATCGGCCTCGAGCGTACTGCGCACCAGGCTGGAAAGCGTGGACTGCCATGACAATGCCGGATAGCCGAGCTGGATATCGACCGATACCTTGTCGCCTGATACGCCAACTCCGCGCAACGCTCCGGATGCAACCAGATTCTCACCGCAGTGTGGATCGATGATGCCCGACAGGATCTCCCTGACACGCGCCTCAGTCACTTCGCTCATGATTTCGAACAGATCCGGAAAGATGCGTATTATGCCCGACGCCCTTGGCGGACATGCGCCTGGCGAACTGTTTGCGATTCGTGCAGTCGAATGTCCTGCGCATCGCCCCTTACGAGAATGAACATGCATTGCAACCGTTTCCTGCTGGTCCTGCCGCTGCTCGTCCTGCTGGCCGCATGCAACCGTGAACAACCTTCCGGCATCCCGGATGCCCCGGCCGCGGCGCCCACGCAGCCCGCGGCTCCGCCTCCGGTCGCCACCCCGCCGGCAACGTCGCCGGCAATGGCAATGACCCCTGCGCCGGCACCTCCGCCGCCACTGGACGGCGATATTGCGCCGCTGCACCAGACCGGCTTCCCGGACTGCGACGATTACCTCGAAATCTTCCGCCAGTGCCTGAACTCGCACTTCTCCGGTGACGAACGCCGCGCCAAGGAAAAAGAACTGAATGCCGCATTCCGTTCGATCAGCGGAAACATTGCACGCAATGTCGATCCCGGTCGCGTGGCAGGGCTGTGCCGGAAATCCCGCGTGCTCACGGCCAAGCGGATGAGCGATATCGGCTGCACGTTCTGAGTGTCGGCGGCGCGCCGGCATCCGGCGCCGCCCGGGCGCTAATTACGCGCTTCGACACGCGCGGAAATCCACGGAATGAGCATTTCAACGAGGAAGCTCCTCGTCTCCACTGCCCTGCCCTATGCCAACGGGCCGCTGCATATCGGGCATCTGGTCGGCTACATCCAGGGTGACATCTGGGTCCGCGCGCAGCGCATGCATGGGCATGCCGTGCATTTCGTCTGCGCCGACGATGCGCACGGTACGCCGATCATGCTGGCCGCCGAAAAGGCCGGGCTCAGTCCCGAGGAATACATCAAGCCCGTGCAGCTTTCGCACGAGCGCGATTTCGCCGATTTCTCGGTCGCTTTCGATCACTACCACTCGACCCATTCGGACGAGAACCGCGAACTGGCGACCGCGATCTACCTGCGCCTGCGCGATGCCGGACATATCGCCCGCCGCTCGATCCAGCAGTTGTTCGATCCGGTCAAGCAGATGTTCCTGCCCGACCGCTACATCAAGGGCGAGTGCCCGAAATGCGGCACGCCGGACCAATACGGCGACAACTGCGAGAACTGCGGCGCGACCTATGCACCGACCGATCTGAAGAACCCGCATTCGGTGATGTCAGGCGCCACACCCGAACTGCGCGACTCGGAGCACTTCTTCTTCGAAGTCGGGAAATTCGAATCGCTGCTGCGCGACTGGTTCGACGGCAAGCTCACCGATGGCAAGGCCGTCGCGCATCCCGGCGTCGTCGCCAAGCTCGGCGAATGGCTGAATACCGAAGGTGGCTTGCGCGACTGGGACATCTCGCGCGATGCGCCGTATTTCGGCTTCCCGATCCCCGACGCACCCGGCAAGTATTTCTACGTGTGGCTCGATGCGCCGATCGGCTATCTGGCCAGTTTCAAGGCGCTGTGCGCACGCGAGGGTTATTCGTTCGACGAGTATCTTGCCGCCGGCAGCAGCGCCGAAATGCACCATTTCATCGGCAAGGACATCGTCAATTTCCACGGCCTGTTCTGGCCCGCGATGCTGCATGGCGCCGGCATGCGCGTACCGACCGAACTGCACGTCAACGGCTACCTGACGGTCAACGGCGAAAAGATGTCGAAGTCGCGCGGCACGTTCATCATGGCGCGCACCTATCTCGAAGCCGGATTGAATCCGGAATACCTGCGTTACTACTTCGCGACGAAATCATCGGGTGGTGTGGTCGATCTCGACCTGAATCTCGAGGATTTCGCGCAGCGCGTGAATTCCGACATCGTCGGCAAGTTCGTCAACATCGCCAGCCGTTGCGCGAAGCTGCTGGAAACGCATTTCGGCAATCGCCTCGCCGCGCCGTTCTGGTTGAACCCGCCCTCATTCGGCGTCGGCGAGTTCGAGGCACGCGCGGCACAGACGCTCGATCAGTCCACGGCACAGCTTTCCGAAGCAGTGGAACATTACGCGACCGGCGACTGCAACAAGGCCATCAGCGCAATCATGCAGGTCGCGGATACCGCCAATGCCTACATCGCCGACAGCGCTCCCTGGGCACTCGCCAAGGATGAAGCCCGCCGCGTGGACCTGCATGTCGTGCTCAGCACCGGCATCAACCTGTTCCGTGCGATTGGCTGCGCGCTCAAGCCGATCCTGCCGAATACGGTGGCCGAGGCCGAGGCCTTTCTCGCCTTGTCGGCCGACGAAACAGCCGACTTCGCCAGTATCTCCCGGCATCTTGGCGACCATGAGATCCGCAGCTATGCGCCGCTCGCCACGCGCGTCGATCCGAAACAGGTCGCCGCGATGATCGAGGCATCGAAGGAATCCCTGGCTCCGGCGGCCGCCACGCAGGCAGAAAGCAAGCCACAGGCATCGAACAAGACAGCGAGCACGTCCGCCGCTGCGAACGGCACGAACACGGAACCCGGCGCGAAACTGCCGGACATCTCGATCGACGATTTCGCCCGGCTGGACCTGCGCATCGGCAAGGTCCTCGAATGCGAATTCGTTGAAGGCTCCGACAAGCTGCTGCGCTTCAGGCTCGATGCCGGCGAACTCGGCGAACGCCAGATCTTCTCCGGCATCCGTGCCGCCTATGGCGAACCGGAAAAACTCGTTGGCCGCAATGTCGTCTTCGTCGCCAATCTGGCAGCCCGCAAGATGCGCTTCGGCATCTCCGAGGGCATGATCCTGTCGGCGGGAACCGGCGGCGCGGATCTCAAGCTGCTCGATACGGATGCAGGAGCGGCGCCGGGCGCCACCGTTCGCTGC
>JBEBXZ010000029.1:0-9241 GCA_040391335.1 Dokdonella fugitiva
ATTTTGTTCCCTAATTTACTGACTTATGAGTAAAGCCTGAGCGACGAATAATGCGCTCAATGCCCTCATGCCACCCAGACGTCGAATTCCCGCACGAAGGACGATGCAATGGGCGTCCACCCTGTTCGACCACCTTTGCCGGCAATTTCGCGACCGTTGACAGAACCGGGAATCTCTTTACCAGCATTCCAGCTCCGACTCCGATGATGCGTCAGCCGGGGGCTGCATCTGACCGATGATCGCTCAGGGATGAACATTTGCATGCAACACGAGTTCGCGCCATGCCATCTTGCCCCGTGCATGGGAGACCAGCCAAAGCGTTCCGAACGCGATCCAACTCGCATCGCGACCGCCCCGGGCACCAACACAAAAGCACGACCAGTTCTCACTTCGAATGAGACGACGTAGATCTTTATGGATTACGACCAATCTATACTCGACCTTCCAATCGGACGCAGCAGTGATGATTGAAGCGCCGCTGAGGCTTGACCATGCGACGATCAGCCGCTGACGCCGCAATCCGTGACCAGCAGGGAGAAATTGGTGTTCACACTTCACATTGTTCGACACAAGAAGCTCAAAGCACAACTGTGCGCCTTGATGACTGGCGCCCTGTTCACCGCAGCTTGCGCTCCGGCCATGGCCACAGCATTCGAACCTGTCGCCGAGTATCTCATCTTGACGCCGCTGGAGCGGCCGGATTCGGATGGCAGTACGGCACAGATGAATATCACCTACGAGCGGCATGAACGCATCCCGGCGTCATTCCCGATCTATGTAGAAGGAAAACCCCACACCGCGAAGCGGGTGGGGAACAATGAGTATTCGGTGCGCATCCCTTTCGATTTCGATGCTTTCGTCGCCGAACAGGAACGGCGCAAAGATCTGGCGCCGCGCCTTGGCAAAGTGCCGGTCTTCACCGGGCGCGAGATCACCAGCCACCGGCCTGTCGCCTTTCTCGATCCCAAGATCCTCAAGCAACAGATCCGGACGCGATCGCCGATCCGCGTCGACGCGGATGTCGTCAGAGCATTCAGCGGAACGGTTTATCCGGAAATGTCCCTGCTCGTGAATGCCACTCCGGTTGTAGACGACCCGCAGCGCACCTACGACGTCTGCACCAATGCGGGCAATCCCAACGGTGCGTGGACGTTCAAGCGATTGATGGAAAACATTGCGAATGAACCAGTGACTGGTGTCAATGCCGCTGACATGGTGGAAGACTGGGTGAACTCGCTAGGCGTCAACCAAACGATCAACAGCTTTCCGGTCGACGCCACGACGCGCGCTGCAAAACTCCTGAATCATTGGCCAAGAGACATTGATGGACGTCTTGATCTGGCGCATTCGCCATTCCGACTACTCGCCATCGTCAATCGACTTGATCTGCGAACAGCAACTACCTACGGCAACGGTGGCGCAGGTGAAGGCCGATTTATTTTTGGGATCATCAAGGTCGACCCGAACGATCTGATGGATACGTGCATGACCGAACCCGGAACGGTGATCTTCGAGTATGGCGTTCCGCTGCAACAATGCTCTGCGATTCGAAATTATGGAATGCAATGGGCCGAACTCGAGGATCACGCATTGGGCTCACCGTCCTACAACGCAGCGTTGCAAGCAATTACCGATCAGTTCACGAGCGCGGGCGCGGCCCCAACGAAGCCGAATGGAAGCGCATTGAACCAGTTGCGCTCGAACGACTTCCCGATCACCAGTCCATGGGAACTGCGAGAGTTTCATCTCAACCCAAACACGCATTGGTTTGACACGGTGAGCACCGCCCTGACACCCCACTTCGACAGCTACACCAATACCGGCTTTCTATCGCCGGTGCTTACCCAGTTCATCAATCAGAATGCAAACGACATTCTTCTTGAGCGACATGAGATCCCTCTTTCATTCAACAGCTTTCCATTCTTGACGGGCTCTGCAATGAATCCGTTTTTGAGTCAGGGTCCGAAGACCTGGATCGTTCCGGGGACAAATTCCGAAGCACGTCACAAGTTCGCGCTGAACACCTGCAATGGCTGTCACGGCACGGAAACTGGAACACGCTTTCTACACGTGGAGCCCCGCGGCAGCGGCAACCAGTCGGTCTTGTCGAGGTTCATGGATGGAACCGGGACATTCATCGATCCTGTATCCGGCATTCCGCACAGCTTTGGCGAACTGTCCCGTCGCCAGAACGACCTGACGCAACTGGTCGAGCAGGGTTGCTTCTCCGGCAATGTTCTGACCGATATCTTGGCGCACTCGACGCTTCAAGTTCACTGAGTAGCACCGACATCGGTTGCGTCTCACACGATGCAACGTCTTGAAAGGTTCCCCGGGATCCAGTTTGCATACCGAATCCCGGGGGCAGCTTGCCCCGTGTCAGTCCTGATCATCCGTTATCGGGAACAATGAGCTGGCATCCGTTGACCAGCGCAAGGCAGTCCGGCAAAACGCATCGTGGCTCGACAGCGGAGCCCGGGAATGGGGAGCAAGCCTCCATTCCTACGCGCCATCGGAATTCCGTGGATGACCCACAGGCATCGCGGCAATCAGTCCCTTCGCAGCGACTCCATTGGATCGAGATTGGATGCCTTGCGAGCCGGGAGGTAGCTGGCCAGGAGGCCGACCAGTGCCATCGTGATCGACATTGCGAGGAAGGTCGCCGGATCGATCGCCTGCACTCCGTAGAGCAGGCTGCCAAGCGCATGCGTGAATGCGAGCGCGACGAGCAGACCGATGACCACGCCGATCCCGATCACGCGGGCGCCCTGTGCGACGACCAGTGTCCTGACTTGCGCGGCACGTGCGCCGAGCGCCATGCGTACGCCGATTTCGCGCGTGCGCTCGGCAACGATGTAGGAGAGCACGCCATAGAGGCCGACGGCGCCGAGCACGAGGGCCAGGATCGAGGTGATGCCGAGCGTCAGCAGGGTGAACGTCAATTGCACCATCGAGTCCTGCACGAGGCCGGCCATCGTGTATTCGCGGTACATCGGCGCCTCGGGCGCCACCTCGCGCACGAGGGCGCGGACGTCCGCCGCAATCGTCTCGGCACGCGTCGTGCGGATGACGAACGCCGGCGAGCCAACTTCTCGTCCACCCGTCGCTGTGGTATCGACCAGGGGGAAGTAGAGCACCGCTTCCGGTTTCGAGCGGAAATCGTCCTGCAAAACATCCTCGACCACGCCAACGACGGTTTCCCATGCGGTCTGGTTCGGGCGCTGCAGGCGCTTGCCCACGGCATCCTGTCCGGGCCAGAGCAACTCGGCCGCGGATCGGCTGATGATGACATTGCCCAGCGATGAAGAATGATCCTCATCGGTAAACACCCGCCCATTGAGCAAGGCAATGCCCATCGTCTTGAAGTAATCGCCTGCCGTGTAGTTGCGCTGGACCTGCATGCGCGCATCCGGGTCGGCATCGCTTGTTTCGGTGCGTATCCGCATCGGATAGGTACTTTCGTTGAGCGGCACGTTCTCGATCAGTCCGGCGGATTGCACACCGGGCAAAGCGGCGAGGCGCTCCATGAAGGCGAGATTGAAGCGCGCGAACGACGCGGCACCTTTGAGCTCCGGACGATCCGGCGCGATCTGGAACGTGAAGATGTCCTTCGTGTCGTAGCCCGGATCCACCTGCTGCAGTTCATACGCGCTGCGCAGCAGCAGGCCCGATCCAATCAGCAACACGAGCGCGAGCGCGGTCTGGCCGATCACCAGCGCATTGCGCACCCAATGATGGCCGCGCGTCATGCCACGCCCGCCGTCACGCAGTCGCCCGAGGTCCGGTGCCGAGGCACGCAAGGCCGGCAATCCACCGCAGATGAGCGCCACGATTCCGGCCAGCGCTGCGGTGAACAGCACCGTGCCCACGCCCATGCCGACCTCGTCGAGTCGCGGGATTCCCGGCGGCGCGGCGCGAAGGAACAAAGGCAATGCACCAGCTGCCAATACGACCGCCACCACGCCTGCGAGACCGGCGACCACGACCGTCTCGGCCAGTTGCAGGCGCATCAGTTGGCGACGCGATGCACCCAGCGCACGACGCACCGCCAGTTCGCGATGGCGGCCCTCGGTGCGCACGAGAAACAGGTTCACGACGTTGGCGCAGGCGATCAGCAGCACGATGGCGGTCGCCGCGAGCAGCACCCACAGCGGCTGCGCGATCGAGCCGACCATCTGCTCCGCCAGCGGGCGCACGACGGCACGGTGCAGGGCGACCGTGCGGGCATAACCTGGCGCGTCGCCGAAGCGTTCCGGTGCGCGGCGCGCCAGCGTGGTCAGTTCATCGGCCAGCGCCTGCATGGTTACGCCCGGCTTGAGGCGACCGATGACCGGATAGTCGAAGTCACCGACTTGCTTGATGTCGGATGGCTTGATCGTGCTCGAGACCCAGAGCCGCACGTCGCTACGCGGGAACCGGAACTCTGGACGCATCACGCCGATGATCGTGCGATCCACGCCGGACGCCCAAACCGTGCGGCCGATCACCGAGGGGTCGCGTCCGAACCAGTCCGCCCATAACGCATCGCTGATGACCACGGTGCGGTTCTCGTCCGAGTCGACCGGCAAGCGGCCGAGGGCCGGTGTTGCGCCAAGCGTGGAAAACAGCGAATTGGTCGGCCATGACATGCGTACGCGTTCGACGCGATCGCCGAAGCGCAGCGTCGAGGTGAACGAACCGGTGGTCGAGACGTCCTCAAGCAGCTTGGACTGCTCCTGGTACTGGATGAAGAATTCCGGCGACGCATCGAACTCGGCGGGCAGTGGCGAGCCCGGCGCCGAGGACGCGATGTAGACGAGTCGATCGGGATTGGCATAGGGCAGTTGATCGAGCAGCACGGTATTCACCACGCCGAACATGCCCGACGTGGCTCCGATGGCTACACCCAGCATGCCGACCACCACCACGGCGAACCCCGGCGTGCGCCCGAGCGCACGCGCCGCCTGGCGCAACTCGCTCGTCCAGTCTTTCAGTGCCATTGGAAGTTCCTCTGTCGCCGGCCACGAGGGTCAGCTGGATGAATTGAATGCACGGGACACCGCTCAAGCGCCTTGCCGCAGGAAGACGCACGGCGCGAACTTCGACAAGAATGCTTCCATGGCATTCAGCAAGTGTCATGCCATCACGAAACATCTTCAAAATCATATAGCTGCCTGGAAGGTCGTGATGAAAAGTGTTCGCCACAGCACAGTCGGTGTTCGGAAACGAACGACTGGTCGGCAAGGCGGACAGTCGTTTAACCTCGTGCAGCGCAACGATCCAGCGCCACCCATGGTGGCCGCGATGTCCAGTGCGAACCGTCGGGCAAACCGGGATATTCAATAGGCATCGGAAACCCGATCGGGAACATTTTGATTGACTTTGCCGTGATCACACAGATATGTTCCCGATCGGGAATATCTCTTGCGAAAGTAAATGATGAATCCGAAATATTCCCGATCGGGATCAGAATCCGAAATATACGAACTCGCAACCGCCGTTCGCACGGCGCGAATTCGCCACGCGATGACGCAGGCGGATCTCGCTGGCCTCTCGGGCACCGGACTGCGCTTCATCGGCGAGCTGGAGCGCGGAAAGCCGACCGTTGCACTCAACAAAGTGCTGGCCGTGCTCGCGGTACTCGGCCTCAAGTTCCGCGTCGCGGAAGTTGCGCCATGAGTGATCGCTTGCAGGTTCGTCTGCTCGACCGTCTCGCCGGTCACGTTGAAATCAACGGTGATCTGCGCAGTCCGGAAGACTGGCTTTTCCAATACGACGCTGCCTATCTGGCAGGCAGCAGTACGCCATTGTCGGTATCCCTGCCGCTGCGGGCAGAGCCATTCGAAGGCGCGGTCGTGCGCAACTGGTTTGCCAACCTGCTCCCCGAGGGCATGGTGCGCGAAGCAATCACGGCTCGACTGCGCCTGCCCGATCGTGACGATTTCGCGCTGCTCGCTGCGATCGGTGGCGAATGTGCCGGCGCGGTAAGCGTGGGCAACGGGAATGTCGCGGCGGCAGAGGACGAACCGGATTCCGATGATTCCCTGTTCCCACGCAATGTGGAAATTGGCGAAGGTGCCTGGGCCGCCCTGGCGGGCCCGCGCTGGCTGTCGCTGGCCGGCGCGCAGGATAAAAGCGCCGTCGTCCTTGTAGGCGACGAGGTGCGACTGCCACGAAAAGGAGAACTGTCGACCCATATCCTCAAACCGGAAAGCCATCGACTGCCCGGCCTGCGCGATCTTGAAGCTTTTGGCCTACGGCTCGCGCGCGCCGTGAATTTACCTGTGGCTTCCGCGCGACTCATGGAAGTTGCGCATCAGCGTGTGCTGCTCGTCGAACGCTACGATCGCCGAAACCGGGACGATGGAAGTATCGAGCGTCTGCATCAGGAAGATTTCTGCCAGGCATTGGGCTATCCGGGGGAACACAAATACGAATCTGCTGGTGGCCCCAGCCTCGCGGCATGCGCCGAACTGATCAGAACGCGGCTACGCCTGGGTCCCGACGCCGTACGAGGATTCCTCGACTGGGTCGTTTTCTGCGCCTTGATCGGCAATGCAGATGCGCATGCGAAAAATCTTGCCCTGCTGCGCGACCGAAATGGTCGGCTGGGATTGGCGCCGTTCTACGATCTGGTACCAACCATTGCCTTCACCGAACGCATGGTCGATCGCACGCCAGCGTTGCGTATTGGCTCGGCCCGACGCGTCACGACTATCGCGCTGGAAGACTGGATCGAATTCTCTACCAATACCGGCTATTCACCCCGGTTCGTCGCCAGGCGAGTGGCGAGCATGGCCGGATCCATCCTCGAAAGCTTGCCCGATGTAATCGACCAACTCGTTATCGAGGGCGCGACGGAGAAACGGCTGCGTGATCGCTTTGCTCCAGCGGTGGACGCGAACGTACGCCGACTGCGAGAGGCGCTGGTGGAGTGATGGGCGATGGCGCCCAACCGAAGTGACAGCATGCATCATTCCGAAATCAAGCTTCGATCGCGCATTGCATTCTGATGGCTTGGCAAAAACGATCAAGCGACCGATTGCTTCCCCGCGAGCAGCGCAATCGCCGCGCGGGAGATTTCACTGAGACCTTCGCCACCCGCGTCGAAATGCGCGAGGACCTGCTTGCGCATGCGTGGCTCCCAGAAGCGTTCGATGTGCGCGACGATGCCTTCGATGCCGGCAGTGCGGTCTGGCTCGGAAGAAAAATAGTTGCCGATGTCATTGGCCATCTGCACGAGGCGTTCGATGTGCATGGATCAGATCCCGTTGTCGCTGATGCGTTCTGGATGGGTGTAGATCACGCAACTGACGGCGCGGGCGAAGCCGATCAGCGTGACGTGGGTGGAATCGGCGAGATGGATGGCGAGTGCGGTGGGCGCCGAGATCGCGGCAATCAGCGCAATTCCAACAGTCGCCGCCTTCTGCACCATTTCATAGCTGGCCCGGCTGGTCAGCACCAGGAACCCCGCATCACGATCGATCCCGGAAACCGCCATCGCGCCGATCAGCTTGTCCAGCGCATTGTGCCGGCCGACATCCTCGCGGACGAGGACGATGTCGCCATTCGTATCGGCCCATGCCGCTGCGTGCGTTGCACCGGTCAGCGCATTGAGCGGCTGCATCGCACCGAGCGCGGCGAGTGCGCGATGCAGGCTTGTGCGATCGACCCGGGGGCCGCGTGCGCCCCTCGGCGGATGACGCACGACATCCTCAAGCTGTTGCGTTCCGCACAGGCCACAGCTGCTGCGTCCGCTCAGGTTGCGTTGGCGTGCGGCGACGGCTTCGGCGCGAAGGGATGGAATGCGCACTGAAATCTCGATGCCTTCGAGCAGATCGCGGATCTCGATCGATTCGAATTCGTGCGGCGAGGCGATCACCGCTTCGCTGAGCGAGAAGCCGAGCGCGAAGTCCTCGATATCGGCCGGCGTCGCCATCATCACCACATGCGG
The DNA here is from genome assembly GCA_040391335.1 of Dokdonella fugitiva. Classification (GTDB taxonomy): domain Bacteria; phylum Pseudomonadota; class Gammaproteobacteria; order Xanthomonadales; family Rhodanobacteraceae; genus Dokdonella; species Dokdonella fugitiva_A. The sequence continues at coordinate 7,934 of JBEBXZ010000029.1, forward strand.
CTGGCCGTTGTAGTGCAGCGCAAGCGGAATCTCGGCGGCGATCCAGTCGTCCTTGCGCACGATTCCGCCATCACCCAGACGCCCGACAGCGCGACGCACGGCACCCGCATGATGCGCCGCATCCGCGGGCGCGACAGGCGCAGGGCCTGTTTCGCGTCTGGCTCCGGTCGATTGCATCAATCTGCCGATGTTCGTTCGCGACGACGCTCGCGCAGCAACTGCTGCTGCACTTCGCTGAAGGCGCGATAGCGCTGCTGCCAGTCCGATGGCTGCGTGACACGCGTGATCTCGACCGCGGTGACCTTGTACTCGGGGCAGTTGGTCGCCCAGTCCGAATTGTCGGTGGTGATCACGTTGGCGCCCGAGAACGGGAAATGGAACGTCGTGTAGACGACGCCGGGCTGCATGCGGTCGCTGACCTTCGCGCGCAGCACGGTATCGCCTGCGCGGCTCGCGATGCCGACCCAGTCGCCATCGCTGACGCCGCGCGTCTCGGCATCGTGCGGATGGATCTCGAGGCGATCCTCGGAGTGCCACATGTTGTTCGGCGTGCGTCGCGTCTGTGCACCGACGTTGTACTGGCTCAGGATGCGCCCCGTGGTCAGGATCAACGGGAACTTCGAGTTGACCTTCTCGCTGGTCGGCACGTACTCGGTCAGCATGAACTTGCCCTTGCCGCGCACGAACTCCTCGATGTGCATGATCGGCGTGCCATCGGGCGTGTTCTCGTTGCACGGCCACTGCACGCTGCCGGCCTCGTCGAGCTTGGCATAGCTGACGCCCGTGAACGTCGGCGTCAGGCGCGCGATCTCGTCCATGATCTCGGATGGATGCGTGTAGTTCATCGGGTAGCCCATCGCGTTCGACAGCAACTGGGTGATCTCCCAGTCGGCGTAGCCGCTCTTCGGCTGCATGACGCGGCGCACGCGCGAGATGCGCCTCTCGGCATTCGTGAACGTGCCGTCCTTCTCGAGGAAACTCGATCCGGGCAGGAAGACGTGGGCGAATTTCGCCGTCTCGTTGAGGAAGAGATCCTGCACGACGACGCATTCCATCGCGCTCAGTGCGGCGGTCACGTGCTGGGTGTTCGGATCGGACTGGCCGATGTCCTCGCCCTCGATGTAGAGGCCCTTGAACTCGCCATCGAGCGCGGCTTCGAACATGTTCGGAATGCGCAGACCAGGCTCCGCATGCAGGGTTGCACCCCATTCACGCTCGAACATCGCACGCACGCTGCCATCGGAAACATGGCGATAGCCCGGCAGTTCGTGCGGGAACGAGCCCATGTCGCACGAGCCCTGCACGTTG
>JBEBXZ010000030.1:0-9186 GCA_040391335.1 Dokdonella fugitiva
TTCAGGTTGCGCCGCAAGTATCCCGCGAGCGCGATCGGCATCGATATCGATCTGTCGGACCATCGCCTCGAGATCGGAAAACTTTTCCTCGTCGCGCAGTTTCGCGACGAACTCCACCTCGATGCGCCGACCGTACAGGTCGCCATCGAAGTCGAACACATGGGCCTCGAGCAAAGGCTCGGTGCCATTGACCGTTGGCCGCACGCCAAGACTGGCGACACCGCGCAAGGCCTGCTGTGCAATGCCATGCACGCGCACCGCGAAGATTCCGTTCACCGGCGAGGTGCGCCGCCCCAGACGGATATTCGCCGTCGGATAGCCGAGCGTACGACCGAGTTGCTGGCCGCGCACGACATGTCCGCCGATGGCGAATGGTCGCCCCAGCAAGCGCGCCGCAGCCGTGAAATCGCCTTCGGCAAGCCGCGCGCGGATCGCGCTGCTGCTGATGCGCTCACCGTCGCGGGTGAAGTCAGGAAACACCTCGACCGCAAATCCATGCGCCGCGCCGAGCGCGCGCAACATCGGGATATCGCCGCGCCGCGCGTGACCGAAACGGAAATCCGCACCCACCCACAGTTCGCGCACCGAAAGACGCCGCACCAGCACCTGCTCGACGAAAGCTTCCGCCTCCATTCCGGCCATCGTTGCGTTGAAGCGCGCGAGCAGCAGCAAGTCAGCCCGGGCTGCAACGATCTGCTCGATCTTGCCGCGCACATCGTCGAGCCTTGGCACGGGTTCGCTGCGGGCGAAAAACTCGCGCGGGATCGGCTCGAAGCTCAGCGCGACGGCACTCAGACCGAGCACGTCCGCACGCTCGCGCACGCGCGCCAGCAGCGCGCGATGGCCGAGATGCACGCCATCGAAAGCACCCGTACAGACAACACTGCCTCGCGGCGCCAAACTGGCGCCCAGGCTATCGCGACAAAGCCGGAACATCCGTCCAGTATAGCGGCACCGTGCATATGCACGACGCACGGATTTCGATCCACCATTCATGCCGACGGCGCATCGCAGCGCGGCGCCATCGCGTCAGCCGGGAGTGGTTCGATTCGCGCGGGCGCAGGACACAGCCTGCTCATGGACCGCGCAAATCGCGCATGCGGAATCCAGCCGTGACCAGCACGACCGCAAAACTCGCCGCACCCGCACCCACCAAGGCGCCGAGGCGCCATACGCGCGTCACCGCGTCGACCGCATTCCAGTCCGGCCACAACAGCAGGCCAGCCACCAGTACCGCGACCATCGTCGCGCAGGCAGCAGCGAGACGCAGCATGTGTCGCATCCATCCCGGCTGGCTCGTGTACACGCGATCGCGACGCAGGGCGCGCCAAAGCAGGCCGAGATTCAGATAACTTGCACAGGCGCTGGCCAGCGCCAGCCCCATGTGCAGGCCGGGAATGCTCGACACCTGCGTGAGCAGGTCCGCCTGCGCAATCGCAGGCGTCTGCCACAACAGAAGCAGGAGACCGATGAAAACGAAATTGAGCAGCATGCTGGCGACCATCGCGATGATGCCGGCACGGACCGGCGTCCTGGTGTCCTGGCGCGAATAGAACGCCGGCGCAACGACTTTTACCAGGGCGAAAGCCGGCAGCCCCAGCGAGAGGGCTGAAAGTGACATGGCCGCCATCTCGTCATCATGCGCGGTGAATGCGCCATGCTGGAACAACGTCGCGAGAATCGGCTTGGCCAGAATGAACAAGGCAAGCATGGCCGGGACGGAAATCAGCAAGGTCAGGCGCAACCCCCAGTCCAGCGCACGCGAGAAACCCAATGGATCTGCGCTGACATGGTGGCGGCTCAGGGACGGCAGGATCACCGTGCCGAGCGCCACGCCGAACAGGCCGAGCGGGAATTCGAGCAGGCGATCGGTATAGCCCAGCCAGGTCTGCGATCCGGTGATCAGGAACCACGCCAGGAATGTATCGAGCAGCAGGTTGACCTGCGCCACCGATGAACCGAACAGGGTCGGAACCATCAACCTGAGCACCCGCCGCACGCCGGCATGCCCCCAGCCCCACAGCGGCCAGACCAGCAGATCGAGGCGACGCAGTGCCGGAAACTGCACGAGCAGTTGCAGGACGCCCGCGGCCAGCACGGCCCAGCCAAGCGCCATGATCGGCACGTCCAGATGCGGCGCGAGAAACCACGCCGCCGCGATCATGCAGACGTTGAGGATGACCGGAGTCAGCGCGGCGAGGCCGAACTGATGGAAGGTATTGAGCACGCTGCCGGACAGCGCGGTCAGCGAGACGAACAGAAGGAATGGAAAGGTCAGGCGCAGGAGATCGGTCGTCAATTGCACCTTGCCCGGCTCGCCCGCGGCATCCGGCGCAACGCCGCCGACCAGCAGATCGGCGAAAAACAGGCCGAGTGCCGTCACCACCAGCAGGACCGAACCGAGGGTGCCCGCCGTGCGCGCGATCAACTCCTTCAGTTCGGCATGCGTGCGTTTCTCGCGGTACTCGGTCAACACCGGCACGAAGGCCATCGAGAACGAACCTTCCGCGAACAGGCGACGCATGAAGTTCGGGATGCGGAACGCGACGAGGAAAGCATCGGTCGCGGCGCTGGCGCCGAACACCCAGGCCATGACCATCTCGCGCACGAGACCCAGGATGCGTGATACAAACGTGGCGCCGCTGAAGCTGAGTACGGAGCGCAGCATGCTGGGACGACTCATACAAAACCCCAATTGACTCCGCGCCATTCGCCCGGCATAATCTCGCCCCTTTTTCCGCCCCCCGCTTTTGGAGTTTTACCTTGGCAAACATCAAGTCCGCGAAGAAGCGTGCGCGCCAGTCCGAAAAGGCTCGTCAGCGCAACGCCAGCGCCCGTTCCATGGTCCGCACGGCGATCAAGAAAGTGGTGAAGGCGATCGACGCAAAGGACAAGGCTGCAGCCGAAGTCGCGCTGCGCAACGCCGAGCCGCTTGTCGATCGTTACGCCGCACGCGGCCTGATCCACAAGAACAAGGCTGCTCGCCACAAGAGCCGCCTGACCGCGAGCATCCGCGCCCTGGCTTGATCGGGTCGCGACGGCTGCACTGAAAAAGCCGGCGCAAGCCGGCTTTTTTGTTGCCCGGTCGATGGCCAGGCCGGCAAACCGCATGGTTGCGGCGATCGCCACTGAAAAGGCAGCGCGCCCTGCCCGGACCTGGCGTTCACGACTGGCGGCAGACAGGACACCGCGGTTCAAGTCAGTATCCCCAACCTGAACCGGCAGTTTTACCGATGCCGGCAACGCAACCAGGGCCGCGTCTCTCACATCAGCGCCTGGGCGGCCTCGGCTGCATCACGACGTTGCTCGTCGAAGAAGCGCTGGATGTCGAGACAGATCGGCCAGGTATTCTCGCGCGCAATCGCCGAGACGATGTACCAGGGCTGCTTCCACTTGAGCTTGCGCACGATCGCCTTGGCGACCTTCTCGCGCTCCTCGACCGGAAGCAGGTCGAGCTTGTTGAACACGAGCCAGCGCTCACGCTTGAGCAGCTCCGGGTCGTAGCCCTTGAGCTCGTTCTCGATCGTACGGATCTGCTCGACCGGATCGATCCCATCATCCAGCGGCGCGATATCCACCATGTGCAACAGCAGGCGCGTGCGCGCGACATGCTTGAGGAACTGCACGCCAAGCCCCACGCCTTCCGCGGCGCCTTCGATGATTCCAGGAATATCGGCGATCACGAAGCTCTTGTCGGTTTCGATACGCACAACGCCAAGATGCGGCTGCAACGTCGTGAACGGATAGTCGGCAACCTTCGGCGTCGCTGCGGAAACCGCGCGGATGAAGGTCGATTTTCCTGCGTTCGGGAAACCGAGCATGCCGACATCAGCCAGCACCTTGAGCTCCAGACGCAGCTCGCGCTCTTCACCGGGCGTGCCCGAGGTCGCCTTGCGCGGCGCGCGATTGGTCGAACTCTTGAAATGGATGTTGCCCTGCCCGCCGCGTCCGCCCTGGGCAACCAGCAACTGCTGGCCGTTCTCGGTCAGGTCACCAATCTGCTCGTCGGTCTCGACATTGGCGACAACCGTGCCGACCGGTACGCGGATGAAGGTATCGGAGCCGGCCTTGCCAGCCATCTGCCGGCTCATGCCGTTTTCGCCACGCTCGGCGCGATAGGTGCGCTGATGGCGGAAATCGACAAGGGTATTGAGTCCTTCGTCAGCGACCAGCCAGACGCTGCCACCGGCGGCACCATCGCCGCCATCCGGGCCACCGAACGGGATGAATTTTTCGCGTCGGAAACTGACGCAGCCGTTGCCACCGTTTCCGGCGTGTACGCGAATGGTGGCTTCGTCAACAAATTGCATGGGCAGGATTCAATGTCTGGAGAAGGAAAAGCGTACAGCATCGCAACCCGGCCGAAACACATGTCGCGGTTGCAACAGGCGATGGTCTGGCAGCGCGCGGCTTGCTCGCCGGGCCATCGCACCACTCAAATGAAAAGCCCCGCACAGGGCGGGGCTCTGTCATTTCGATGTCCAGACGGCGATCAGTTGACCGGCGCTGGAACCACGCTGACGGTCCTGCGCTTTTCGGCGCCCTTGACCTTGAACTCCACCACGCCATCGACGAGGGCAAACAGCGTGTAGTCACGACCCAGGCCAACGCCGCTGCCCGGGTGGAACTGGGTGCCGCGCTGGCGGATGATGATGTTGCCGGCATTGATTGCCTGGCCGCCGTAGATCTTCACACCGAGGTACTTCGGGTTGGAGTCGCGACCGTTGCGGGTTGAACCGCCTGCTTTCTTATGTGCCATGACTTACTCCTGAACCTCTTTGACCTTCTTGGCCTTCTTCTCGGAAGCACCGCTGATGCCGGTGATTTCGATCTCGGTGTAATGCTGCCGGTGACCTTGCTGCTTCATGTGGTGCTTGCGGCGGCGGAACTTGATGATGCGGATCTTGTCCGCACGACCGTGCGACTTGATCTTGGCTGCAACGACTGCGCCCGCGACGAGCGGCGCACCAATGCTGATGCCTTCGCCGGAACCGAGCAACAGCACCTGGTCAAAATTGACCGCGCTGTCCACGTCCCCGACGAGTTTCTCGACGCGCAGGGTTTCACCCTGAACGACCCGGTACTGCTTACCGGAAATGAGTACGACTGCGTACATGATGGATTTGCCTATGTCGTTATTCTGGAATCGACCCGCTCCCCAGCCATCAAACGCAGACATGAAAAGGGGCGCGGGATATTAGCGACTCGGGCACGCACAGTCAATGCCGGCCTGCCCGGGAACCGGCAACGACCGGCGACAGCTGAAAACTCGATCCGTAACAGGGTTTTGCTACACTCCGAGGTTCCGCCTGCAGAGGCATGTGTTACCGGAAAATGAGCGAGGAACCCCCCAGTAGTCTTTCGCAGCGTTCTTGGTTTGGACGCCTCACCCACGCACTCTCCGGCGAAGTCAGCAGCCGGGAAGAGTTGATCGAGGAACTGCGCCACGCGCATTCCAACGGCCTGCTCTCGAACGACACCTTGTCGATGATCGAGGGCGCGATCAAGGTCACCGACCTCACTGTCGGCGACATCATGGTCCCGCGCTCGCAAATGATCTCGATCCCGTCCGACGCCTCATTGTCCGACGTGCTCGGTATCGTCCTCGAATCCGGTCATTCGCGATATCCCGTGCATGGCACCGACCGTGATGAGATCGTCGGCATCCTGCTGGCCAAGGATCTGCTTCGATGCTTTGCCGAGAACGGCAGCAAGGATATCCGCACCCTGCTGCGCCCGGTTGCGCTGATTCCGGAAGCCAAACGCCTGAACATCCTGCTCAAGGAATTTCGTCTCTCACACCACCACATGGCCGTGGTCGTTGACGAGTATGGCGGCGTCGCGGGACTGGTCACGATCGAGGACGTGCTCGAACAGATCGTCGGCGAGATCGACGACGAGCACGATGACGAGGAAACGCCGAACCTCATCCAGCCACAGACCGACGGCCGCTTCCTGGTCAACGCGATGACGCCGATCAGCGATTTCAACGATCGATTCGAATCGCGTTTCCCGATCGAGGACTACGACACGATCGGCGCGATGATCGCCTCGGAATTCGGCCATCTGCCGCAATCGGGTGAGGAAATTGCGCTGGCTGGATTCCAGTTCCGGGTGACCAAGGGAGACGCGCGACGCGTGCAGCAGTTCGCCGTGAGGATTCTTGAAGCGTGAGCCGGGCACGGCCAAACCGTGCCGCCTCCCCGCGCCAGGACGGACGATCGACTGAACGCGATCACCGCATGTCTCCGCCTCGACGATTTCCGCATGTGACGGGAATTGCATATCCCGCCCAATCTTCCGGATCATCCCCGATGCGCTGGCTACTCCTGGCTCTCCTTCTGCTGTGCTCGATCGCATTCGCCCGGGAAAGCCAGGCGGCGCCCGAGCCATCGCCATCGACGACGGGGCTCGAGGTCAGCTTGCTGACCTTCGGACCCGGACAGATCTACTGGGAGCGATTCGGCCACAACGCCATCGTCATCCACGACACTGCGACCGGCGAGGCGATCAGCTACAACTACGGCATCTTCGATTTCGAGGAGGAGGATTTTTTCCTCAACTTCATCCGTGGACGCATGAGCTACCAGATTGCAGCGAACCACATGGCTGAGGATGTCGCGATCTATGCCGGTGAAGGGCGCTCCGTCACCGAGCAGCGACTCAACTTCACGCAGGCACAGGCGCAGGTCTTGCGGGATCATCTCGAATGGAATCTGCGCCCGGAAAACCGGCACTACCGCTACGATTACTTCACGTCGAACTGTTCGACCAAGGTTCGCGACGCGCTCGATCAGGCGCTCGGCGGCATGCTGCGCGCGCAGATGACGTCGCCCTCGCGCGGCTTCACGTTCCGCCTCCAGGCCGATGCCCTGACCAGTCCCGATCCCCTGCTGATGGGCGTGATCGACATCGGCCTCGGCCCGTTTGCCGATCGCCGGCTTTCCTTCTGGGACGACAGCTTCGTGCCGATGGAACTGATGGCGCACCTTCGCGACGTCCAGACAAGAACGGCCGATGGCAGGCCCCTGCCCCTGCTGGCCGGAGAGCGCGTCATTGCGCCGGCACGCATCGCCGGGCCACCCGAACTGCCGCCCGACCTGCGCTGGCCCTTCCTGATCGCCGGCATCGCATTCGCCGCGCTGCTGCTCCTCCTCGATTCACGCTCAGGGCATGCGTGGGCGCGCCGCAGCTTCGCTACGCTGGCCGTCGTCTTTTCACTTGGCTGCGGACTGGTGGGCCTGGTCCTGCTCGGCCTCTGGGGCTTCACCGAGCATCAGTCGGCGTGGCGCAACGAGAACCTGCTCGTCATGAGTCCGCTCTGCCTGCTGCTGGTTCCTGTCTGGTGGCGCAGCGTGCGTCCCGGTTTCACGGCCTCACGCCTTGCACGCAGCATCGCCGTGCTGATTGCGTTGCTCGCGGCGTTCGATCTGTTTGGCAAGGTCCTGCCCTGGTTCGTGCAGGCGAACCTGCCCTGGATCGTGCTGGTTCTGCCCGCGCATCTCGTATTGGCCAGGGTGCTGCATCGTCCACGCGCCGGCTGATCCTGTGGCCGGAAGGTACCTCCCCGGTCCCGCCGCTCGCGGCTTTCGGCTTCAACTCAATGGTGAGGCAATGCAGCTTCGCCCGCAGGCAGGGCGCAGCCATCAATCCCGTCGCCCCGGCGCAGGCCGGGGCCCAGCGGCTTCAGCGTGAGAGATGCACATCCGGCCGCGCGGCTTGAACGACCGCAGATCAACCGCATCTCGCTGATTCGTGCAGGCGGCATTGCGCCTCCGGCAAACCGCAACGGGAGCACCGATGTCCAGCCACGCCGTTCCGCTCAAGATAGATTTCGTTTCCGACGTGTCGTGTCCCTGGTGCGCGATCGGCCTGTATTCGCTCGAACAGGCGATTGCACGGATCGGCGATGCCGTGCAGGTCGAGATCGATTTCCAGCCGTTTGAACTCAATCCGCACATGCCTGCCGAAGGCCAGGACGCGACCGAGCATCTCGTGCAGAAATATGGTTCGACACCCGGGCAACTGGCGCAGAACCGCGAGGTGCTCCGTGCGCGCGGCGAAGCGCTGGGCTTCACGTTCAACCAGCGCAACCGCATCTACAACACCTTCGATGCGCACCGACTCCTGCATTGGGCGGGCCTCGAAGGCGCCGACAAGCAGCTCGCGCTGAAGCACAAGCTGCTGCATGCGTACTTCACCGACAGTCAGGACGTGTCATCGCACGATGTGCTGGTTCGCCTCGTGAGCGGGACGGGACTGGATGAGGCGCGCGCGCGGCAGATTCTCGGATCGGCGGAATATGCGACCGATGTGCGCCGCGATCAGCAGCGCACCGCGAGTGCCGGCATCCGTTCGGTGCCAGCCGTCATCATCAACAGCCAGTACCTGATTTCCGGCGGTCAGCCGGTCGAAGCCTTCGAACAGGCATTGCGCCAGATCGCCGGATTGACCTGATTCCAGGCGGGCAATCCGGAAAGCTTCAGTGCAAGGCGCGAAGCGCGGCTCTCCGCCGCTTGCTTCACGCCTTGCGGACGAAGACGATCAGTCCTTCTTTTGCGGCTCGGGTGTTGTCGTGGCGGCTTCCGTCGCTCGCTGCTGATCGCTTTCCTGCATGTCGCGCAACAGGCTCGGCGGTGTCTGCAGCATCTTCTTCGCTTCTTCCGGAGACGGGATTTTCGCCGGCTGCAGGCCGCTGGTCTTGATGCCGCTCTCGCCCCACGCGAAACGCAGGTTGCTGCGGAAAACCTGCACTGCCTTGAGCTCCGACTCCTTCTTCAGATCGCCATACTGGCCGTAGAGGCCTTGCTGGGTGTTCGCGATGAAGTACAGGTCATTGCCTGCAATCGTGCCGTAAGTCGGCATGGCAAATGCCGGGTTCGCGACGTCGAGCGGCATCATGTTGGTGATCGATTTGCCATCCGCGGCGAGATTCAAGCGGATCACGCGCTTCGGCGACATGCCGTTCTCGATCGCGACCAGGGTGCCGTCGTACCAGTACAGGCCTTCGATGCCGCCAAGAACGAGGCGCGCCGGATCGTAATTCACCGGGAAACCCTTGCCCGACTTGAGGTCGGCACCGAATATGCCCATCGTGTAGTCGGCGAAGTACAGCATGTTGCCATCGTCGCTGGCCGCCATGCCGCGGATGCTCGTCAGGTTCGGATTGGCGACGACGAGTTTCAG
>JBEBXZ010000031.1:0-9099 GCA_040391335.1 Dokdonella fugitiva
TGGCGCCGGTCGCACGCCTTGCGCCGGGTGTCACGCTGGCGCAGGCACGCGACGTCATGCGCGGCATCACCGACTGGCAGGCGGAAACCTTTCCCGGCGAGAGCGGCAACTTGACGGCGCAGGTCGAGCGCCTCGATGAACTCGTCGGTCGAGGCCTGCGTGGATCGTTGTCGGTGTTGCTCGGCGCGGCCCTGCTGGTGCTGCTGATCGCCTGCGCCAACCTCGCCAGCCTGATGCTGGCGCGCGGCCAGACCCGCGCGCAGGAACTGGCCGTGCGCAGCGCGCTCGGCGCTGGCAATGCGCAACTCATGCGTAACGTGCTGGCGGAAGCTGTCCTGCTGGCCGTCGCGGGCGCGATCGCTGCCTTGCTGTTCGCAAAGGTCGCCATTCAGGCCCTGCTGCAACTCGCGCCCGATCTGCTGCCTGCCTACAACGCACCGGCGATCGACATGCGCGTCGTACTGGCCACCACGCTGGTCGCTGCGCTCACGCTCATCCTGTTCGGCCTCGTCCCGGCCTGGCGCGCCAGCCGCGTCGATCCCGCATTGGCCCTGCGCAGCGGTGCCCGCGGACAGGTCGGCAGTCAGGGCCAGGCGCGCGCGCGTGGTGTTTTGGTCGCCACCGAAATCGCATTGGCGATGACGTTGCTCGCTGGCGCGGGACTGCTGATCGACAGCCTGCGCCAACTGGGCGCCGTCGATTCCGGTATCCGCGACCCCGAACGCGTGCTCAGCGCACAGTTCTCGCTGCCGGTGCCGGCGATGCAGCCGGGCGAGGATTTCCCGGCGTGGTACGAGCGCGTCAAGGCCGTGGTCGAACCGTCACTCGACACCTTGCAGGCGCGTCTGCAGGCCTTGCCGGGCGTCGCTTCGGTCGCCATCACCAATGCATTGCCGGCCTCCGGCCAGAGTGGCTGGAACGGTGGCGTCGAAGTTGTCGGCCGCGATCTTCCGAAGGACGCCATCGCCGAGTTCCGCTTCGCCAGTCCCGATACGTTCCGTACCTTCGGCATCGCGTTGAAGGCGGGTCGTGCGTTCGACGAGGCCGATGGCACGCGCGCGCTGTTTCCGACCGAGGCTCTGGTCAACCAGACCTTCGTCGATCGCTATCTCGGCGGCGGCGATGCGCTCGGTGTGCAGGTCAGGATGTACGATGATTCATTCAAGACCATCGTCGGCGTCATCGGCGATGTGCGCCAGAGCGGTCTCGATCGGGAAGCCAACGCCGAAGTGTGGTTTCCCGCGCGCACGGTGCCGGACGGCGACCTCGCGCTGGCACTGAAGGCCGAGGGCGATGCACTCGCCCTGATACCGACGCTGCGCCGCGTGATGCAGGAGACCTTCCCCGACGTGCCGATGTACGCACTGCGCACGATGGATGAGGTCACCGGCGAGACGACGCGCCTGCGCCGCTTCAACATGACGCTGATGAGCGCGTTCGCCGCCACCGCGCTCGCGCTCGCCGCGATCGGCCTGTACGGCGTGATCGCCTGGATCGCCGCACAGCGCCGCCGCGAGATCGGCGTGCGCCAGTCGTTCGGTGCGACGCGCCCGCACATCCATGCGCTGATGCTGCGCAGCGGGCTGCGCATGGTCGTGCCCGGGGTGATCGCCGGCCTCGCCGGCGCCGTCGCGATCGGCCGTCTGATCGCCTCGCAGCTCTACGGTGTCGGCAGCGCCGATCCGCGCATCCTTGCCGGTGTGGTGCTGATGCTGACGCTGGTCGCCGTCGCCGCCTGCCTGATTCCTTCGTGGCGCGCACTGCGCGTGCCGCCGATGCAGGCGTTGCGCGATGAATGATTCGACGCCGCAATCCATTCCGGAGACGTGCAAGCCGTGAACACCTTCGCCCACGACCTTCGCCACGCGCTGCGCACGCTGCTCGCGCGGCCGACGTTCTTCCTGACCGCCGTGCTGACGCTGACCCTCGGCATCGGTGCGGTCGCGGCGATCTTCACGGTCTACGATGCGGTGCTGCTGAAGCCGCTGCCGTTTGCCAATGCCGATCGCATCGTGCGCATCACGCGCGAGCAGCCGCCAGCGACACTGAGCACGATTTCGGCACAGGCTTTCGAGGAATGGCGCGATCGCAGCGGCGACGTCGTCGATGCGATGGGCGCCTTCGTCGTCGAGACGCGCAACCTGACCCACGCTGGCGAAGCGCAGCGCCTGACGGTCTACAAGGTCACGCCGGGATTCTGGAGCGTGTTCGGCCAGCCGGTCGCGCTCGGCCGCACGTTTGGCGACGTCGAGGAAAATCAGAACGAGCGCGTCGTCGTGCTCGGCGATGGCCTGTGGCGTACGCAGTTCGGTGCCGATGCGGCAGTGATCGGCCGCGACATCGAACTCAATGGCGAGTCGTTCCGCGTCGTCGGCGTCGCCGCGCCGACGTTCCGCTACCCGGCCGACGCACAGGTATGGATCCCGACCTTCCTGCCCGGCAACACGACGCGCACGCGCGGCATGAATTACCTGCGCAGCGTGGCGCGCCTGCGTGATGGCGTTTCGCTGACGCAGGCGAAGACGGCCATGCTCGCCATCTCCGACTGGCAGGCGCAAACCTTCCCGGAAGACCACGCCGGCATGAGTGCCGGGGTCACGCCCTTGCACGACCTGCTCAGCAGCAACGTGCGCCAGCCGCTGCACATGCTGCTGCTCGCCGCCGCGCTGGTGTTGCTGATCGCCTGCGCGAACCTCGCCAACCTCATGCTGGCGCGCGGCCAGGCGCGCGAGCAGGAGCTGGCCCTGCGCAGCGCGCTTGGCGCAGGGCAGGGACGACTCATCCGGCAGGTTCTGACCGAGTCGCTGTTGATCGCGGTGACCGGTGCTGCGGCCGGACTGGCGATCGCCAAGCCGGCGATCATGACGCTGACCGCGCTTGCCCCGGACCTGCTGCCGGCCTACAACGCGCCATCCATCGACCTGCGCGTGGTCGCAACCACTGCGCTCGTCGCGCTGGCGACCTTGCTGCTGTTCGGATTGCTGCCGGCCTGGCGCGCCGCGCAATCGGATCCCCTGCGTGCGCTGCAGGGCGCATCGCGCAGCCAGACCGGCTCGCGTGCCCAGATGCGTGCGCGTGCGGCGCTGGTCTCCGCCGAGATCGCGCTCGCGCTGACCTTGCTCGCTGGCGCGTCGTTGCTGATCGACAGCCTGCGACAACTGGACAAGGTGGATTCGGGGGTCGGCTCGCCACAGGTGCTGACCGCGGCATTTTCAATTTCCCTGCCGGCGCAACAGCCCGGCGACGTGCTCGAGGAATGGGCCGGGCGCGCGATCGGCCAACTCGCCCCACGCCTCGATGCGATCGAACAGCGCTTGCGTACGTTGCCCGGCGTCGAATCGGTTGCGCTGGCCAATCGCCTGCCGGCCTCCGGCGACTGGGGCTGGATCAGACGTTTCTCAATTCCGGTGCGTGAGATTGACGACAAGGCTTCGGCGGAATGGCGCTTCGTCAGCGCCGATTATTTCCGCACGTTCGGCATCCCGGTCGAAGCCGGTCGCGCCTTCACCGCGATGGATGGCGCAGGCTCGCTGTACCCGGCCGAGGTGCTGGTCAACCAGGCCTTCGCCGACCGCTATCTCGCGGGCGCCGATCCGCTCAGCCAGACGATCAGGATCTTCGGCGACGAGCCGAAGCGCATCATCGGCGTGGTCGCCAACGTGCGCCAGGCCGGGCTCGACCAGCCGCCGAATACCGAAGTCTATTTCCCGGTCGACAAGTCCGCGGTCGGCGATCTCGTGCTCGCGATCAAGGTGCAGGGCGATGCGCTCGCCTATGCCGAACCGCTGCGCCGCGCGATGCGCGAGGTCGCGCCCGACGTGCCGTTGTACTCGATCCGCACGATGGACGAGGTGACCGGTGCGACCAAGCGCCTGCGCGAGTTCAACATGATCCTGATGAGCACGTTCGCGCTGGTCGCCCTGGTGCTTGCCGCGATCGGCCTGTACGGCGTGATCGCGTTCGCGGTCGGCCAGCGTCGCCGCGAGATCGGCCTGCGCCAGGCGATCGGCGCGAGCAGCGGCGACATCCATCGCCTGATGCTCGGCGCCGGCCTGCGCATGATCGTGCCGGGGATCGTCGTTGGCATCCTCGGTGCGCTCGCGCTCGGCCGCGTGATCGCCGCGCAGTTGTTCGGGGTCGGCGCTGCCGATCCGCGGGTGCTCGGCGGCGTTGCGATCGTGCTTGCGCTGGTCGCGCTCGCCGCCTGCGCGCTGCCGACTCTGCAGGCCGCGCGCGTGCCGCCAATGGAGGCCTTGCGCAATGACTAGCCGGGTTTGTCCAGGCATCCAGTGCATTTGCCGCGCAGCGGGCGGGAGGGTCTTCAGCCATGCGATTCCTTGACGGATTGCGCAACGCCTCGCATCGATTGCTGCGAGCGCCCGGCTTCAGCGTGGCGACGGTCGGCATGCTCGCGCTCGGCATCGGCTTCAGTGTCGCGATGTACTGCACGCTCAATGGCGTGCTGCTGCGCGGCCTGCCGTTTCCGCACAGCGAACGCCTGGTCGTGGTCGGCACGAACAACGCGGCGCAGGGCATCGCCGATGCGCAGTTCACCGTGGCCGAGGCCGAGCAACTCGCGCGTGGCACGGCCGGCTTTTCATCCCTGGCGTACTACACCTGGGCTGGCGTGACGCTGTTCGATGGCGAGCGCGCGCGCGAGATCACCTCGCGCATGATCGGCGCCGGCTACGTACTTTCGTACGCCGAATGGCAACGCCTCGGCGGCGCTGCCGATGTGATCGGGCGCCAGCTCGACCTGGTCGATGAGGATCCACTCGAAGTCGTCGGTGTGCTGCCGCCGCATCTCGACCTGATCGCCAACGACACCGGCGTGTGGCGACCGTTGTCGCCCCGGCAGTTGCCGGAAAGCGGCCCACAACGCGATAGCCGACGCATGTTGCTGATGTTCGGGCGCGTGGCGGAGGGTTCCTCTCTTGCGCAGGCGAATGCCGCGCTGGCCGCGACGTTCGATGCGCTGCATGGTCGGCGTTCCGCCGGCGAGGCGGGCTGGGGTGCGAGCGCCAGACCCCTGCTCGATGCGCTGGTCGGCGATGTCCGCGGCGCGCTGTGGGGCGCATTCGCGCTGGCCTTTCTCGTGCTGCTGATCGCCGCTACGAATGTCGCGATCCTGTTCGATGAGCGGCAGGTCGCGCGACGGCACGAACAGGCCGTCATGCAGGCGATCGGTGCCAGCCAGTCGCGTCTGCGGCGCGCGTTGCTGATCGAGATCGGCCTCATCGCCAGTGCCGCGATCGGCCTCGGCATGCTGGTTGCGCTGGTCGCGATCGGCCAACTGCGCGAACTTGCACGCGACAGCGTGCCGCGCGTCGATGGCATCGTCATGGATTGGCCGATGTTCGGCATTGCAGTGTTGTTTGGACTCGCCGCGCCGCTCGTCGCATCGCTCGCCGGAACCTTGCGCGTGCGCAGCCAGCCGGTCGAGGCGATCCGTTCCGGCGGCAAAGGCATGGTCGGGCAATCGCGCCAGCGCCGCCTGCTGCCAGCCATCGCGATGGCCTTGTCCACGGTCAGCCTGACTGCGGCCTTGACCCTCGTCGGCGCACTCTGGCGCCTGCAGCACGTCGATCCCGGTTATGCCTCTTCCCATGTGCAGGCGATGCAGTTCTTTCGCGGCGGGCGCGAGGCCTTCGTGCCGTTCACGCGGCAATTGCTCGATCGGCTTGCCGTGCTGCCCGGCGTGCGAGACGTCGCGCTGACCAGCGCCGCGCCGCTGTCCGGCATCGGCAGCGCGAGCGTCGATATCCGAGTCGCCGGGCGTGCCGAGGATGAGGCCGTGCAGGCGGGCTTGCGCCGGGTATCGGCCGGCTATCGCGCGTTGCTGGAGATTCCGCTGCTGCGCGGTCGCGATTTCGATGACGGGGATCGCCGCGACAGCGCGTCGGTCGCGCTGATCAACCAGGCGGTCGCGCGCAGCGTGTTCGGTGACGCCGATCCGATCGGTCGCAGGATCAGCCTGCCGCTCGGGCGCGATGAGCGCGTCGAGTGCGAAATCATCGGCATCCTTGCCGACACGCGCAATGAAGGATTGCGAGCGCCGCCCGCACCGGAAATCCTCGTGCCGTTCGCGCAGCACCCGATCAATGCGATGACCTTCCTCGTGCGCGGAAGCGGTCCGCTGACGGGCATCGATGCGCAGATGGCCGCGCAACTGCAGGCACTCGATCCGCGCCAGTCGATCACGCGGCAGTTCGCGTTGTCCGACGCGATTGCCGAAGAGTTGAAACCGGTGAGCTTCTTCGGGCGTACGGTCGGTGCTTTCGCCGGTGTTGCCCTGTTGCTCGCCGTGCTCGGCGTGTATGCGGTTGCTTCATTGCAGCAGCGTCGACGCGTTGCCGAATTCGGCCTGCGCCTGGCGATTGGCGCGACGCCGCGTTCGCTGGCACTGAGCGTGCTGCGCGACAGCGTGCGTACCAGCGTGATGGGCGTCGCCGCCGGTCTGCTCGTGATCCTGCTGGTTCTGCGCATTGTGGATATGAGCGCGCTCGGCATCGGCGGCATGGCGCAACCGGTCGGTCTCGGCACCGGCGTGCTGGCGATGGCGCTTGCCGCCTTGTTCGCCGCCTTGCTGCCGGCCCTGCGCGCCGCGCGCGTGGCGCCGATGGAGGCGTTGCGCAATGAATGACCCGCAACTCCCGCTTCCCCTGCGCTGTGCCCATCCTTCCCCCACGGATGCACGAAGCGCGATCATCATGAGAACTTCCCCATGAACCTCGTGCAGGATCTTCGTTTCGCCGTGCGCAGCCTGCGCGCGCGCATCGGCATGACCACCTTCGCGGTCGTGACCCTGGCCACCGGCATGGCCGCCACACTCGCGATCTGCTGCGTGATCGATGCGCTGCTGCTGCGCGCGCTGCCGTATCCACAGCCGGACCAACTGGTGCAGATCCGCGAGCTCGCCGATGACGGCCGCACGATGGCGCTCGCCTATCCGAACTATGCGGATCTCGCCGCGACCGATACGTTCGGCATGAGCGCGTTCCACTCGGCCGGTACCGACACGATCAGCCATGGCAGCAATGCCGCGCGCGCGACGGTCGACTTCAGTGGTGGTGATTTCTTCCGCCTGCTCGGTACAGTGCCCCAGCTCGGCCGCACCTTCCCGGCAGGCGAGCACGACCGGGTTGCGGTGATCGGGCACGGCCTGTGGCAGGGACTGCTGCACGGGCGCGCGGATGTGCTCGGCCAGTCGCTCGAAATCGGTGGCATTCCGCATACGATCATCGGCGTGATGCCGCCGGGTTTCGCGTTCCCGGAAAAGGCCACGGTCTGGGCGCCGATGCTCGACGACCCGGGTACCTCGCGCAGCGCCCACAACTTCGAGGCATTTGGCCGTCTGCGCGCCGCCGACGATCTCGGACAGGCGCGACTTGCGGCGAATGCGCTGGCGACGCGGTTGAAGTCCGCTCATGGCGATCAGATGGACGCGGCCGCGTTCGATCTGACGCCGCTCGCCGATGCGATCGCAGCGCCGGTGCGCAGCGCGCTGTTGCTGCTGGCCGCAGGCACCGTTTTCCTGTTGCTGATCGCGATCACCAACACGACCAACCTGCTGCTTGCATTGAATGCTTCACGCGCTCGCGAACTCGCCGTGCGTGCAGCGCTCGGTGCGAGCCGTGCGCGGCTGGCGCTTCAGGTATTGCTGGAAAGCCTGCTGGTGGCTGCGGCGGCGACGGCACTCGCGCTGGTGGCTGCGGCCGCGGCGATCCGCGTGCTCGTGCATGTGGCTGGAGACCGCCTGCCACGTGTCGATGAAATCCAGCTCGGTGCACCGATGGTGGCGCTGGCCATGATTTCGGCGGTGGTGATCGCACTGATCGCCAGCGCGGCGGTGCTCTGGAGCACGCGCAAGCAGAATCCGGTTGGCGAGTTGCGCGAGAGCGGGCGAGGGCAATCGCCGGGTCGCGGCCATTTGCGCGCGCGCAGCCTGTTGCTCGTCGGCCAGACCGCATTGACCGCCGTGCTGTTGATCGGTGCCGGCCTGCTCGGGCGCAGTTTCTTCGCCTTGCTGGCGGTCGACCCCGGCTTCGCCGCCGAAGGCGCGATCAGCGTGCAGGTTTCACAGCCGTGGACACGCGATGCCGATGCGGCGGCGGCGACTGCGCGTCGTTACCAGGATCTCGTGAGCGCATTCGCCGCCGTGCCCGGCGTGACGACGGTCGGTGGCGTCAACAGCTTGCCGTTGACTGCGAGCGGTGCGGACGGCGGCTTCTGGGACGGCAATGTGACGAGCTTCGATCCGGCGCCACCGACGATCGGCTACGCCGAGTTCCGCGTCGCCAGCGCGGGCTATTTCGAGGCCGCCGGAATTCGATTGCTCGGCGGGCGCACGTTCGACAGCCGCGATCGCGCCGAGGGCGAACATGTCGCCGTGATCAGCGCCGCCGCTGCGCGCGCGACCTGGGGCGATCGCGATCCGATCGGCCAGCGCATCCAGTACGGCAACATGGATGGCGACATGCGCCCGTTGACGATCGTCGGCGTGGTCGGTGACGTGCATGAGCGACGCCTCGACAAGGCGCCGATGGGCGCCGTCTACGTGAACCTCGAACAGCGTCCGCTGACCGCGGCGGAATTCAACATCGTCGTGCGCTCGAACCTGCCGCTGGCGACCCTGATGCAGGAACTGCGCGCGCCGCTGGAGCAACTCGCGAGCGGTATTCCATACAGCCTGCATCCACTTGCCGAGGTGCGCGCCGGTGCGCTCGCCGATCGCCGCTTCAGCCTGTTGCTGTTCGGCGCGTTCGCGGCGATCGCTTTCGTGCTGGCGATCGGTGGCCTGTACGGATTGATGGCTTTCGCCGTCGGCCAGCGCGAACACGAATTCGCCCTGCGCCAGGCGCTCGGCTCTTCGCGCCGACGCATCGCCGGCCTCGTGCTCGGCAACGCGTTGCGCATCGGCGTCGCCGGTATCGCCGTTGGCGTGCTGATCGCGCTGTCCGGCGCACATGCCGCGCGCAGCCTGCTGTACGGCGTGCCCGCCAGTGATCCGCTGACCCTGGTCGGCGTCAGCGTGCTGTTGCTCGGCACCTTGCTGCTTGCCGGACTGCTGCCGGCGCGGCGCGCCTGTGCGGTGGCGCC
>JBEBXZ010000032.1:0-9097 GCA_040391335.1 Dokdonella fugitiva
TCGAGATGGCCAGGGTGGTGGTGGATCGATCAACAATCCGCCGATGAACTGGGGTACGGGCGAGCCGTATCCGCCGAGCTGCACGGGCACCTGCGCCGATACGATCAACAACAACCTCGATGCGCGCGGGCCGAACTCGTGGGGCGCCTCGTTCTTCGAGCAGGAACGCAAGCGCAAGAGCTATACCGCAGCGCTGCAGTTCAAGCCCAACGACAAGCTTGAACTCGAATTCAATGCGCTCAAGGTCGATGCGAGCTACGACAACACGAACCAGTCGATGTTCGCGTTCATGGGCAATGCCTGGAACTCGCTGATGCGCCTCGACCAGGTGAGCATCGACAACGGCATCATCAACGGCGGGCATTTCACGAATGCGCTCAGCGTGCTCGACGTGCAATACCGCGAAGCGGACGTGAAGACCGATTCCTACGACCTCAAGGGCACCTGGCAGGATGACGGCTGGTTCCTGTCGACCCACATCGGCACGACCAAGGCGAATGGCGGCACCAAGCGCCAGTTGTTCGGCGAGTTCCTGAACTGGGCGAACTACAGCTACGACATCAGCGGCGCGCCCGGCAATCCCGGTTCGATCAGTTACGACGACGGCAACGTGATGAACAATCCCGGTGCATTCCGCGTCGATGGCGGCTGGGGCGCGGATCCGAACGATGGCTCCACCTGGAATACCGGCTGGGGTGGCAATCTCGTCTCCAAGCCGAATACCGACAAGGAGAAGTACGGCCAGATCGACTTCGGCTTCAATCTGGATTCGGTGATCAACCAGATCAGGTTCGGCTACAAGTTCCGCAAGCACGAGACCTCGCAGGTGATGTCGGGCGTGGCGGTCGCCGCCGTGGCCGGTTACGGCGATGCAACGGCTGCCGATTTCAATCCGCGCCAGGTGCCTGGCAGTTACCTGCGTGGCTTCAATGGCGTCAACGGCCAGATGCGCGGACGCTTCGTCATCGATGGCGCGTCCATGGCGCGCTGGATCGCCAGTGGTGAATGGCTCGCGCCGTGGCAGACGATGCCGACGCCGGGCACCTTCGTCGATCCGAGTTTCGTTGCCGAGACCTGGGGCGTCAGCGAGAAGATCAACGCCTTCTACACGCAGGCCGATTTCAGCACGGACCGCCTGCGCGGCAACTTCGGTCTGCGCTACGTGAAGACCGACACGACCAGCGACAGCTGGATCTGCACCGCCGGTATCAGCCCGTGCCCGATCGACGGCTATGCACCGATCAGCCAGGGCAAGAGCTACGACAGCTGGCTGCCGAGCATCAACATCGCCTATGACGCCAGCGAGGATCTCGTGCTGCGCGCAGCGGTGGCGAAGGTGATTGCACGCCCGAACTATTCGGACATGTCGAGTTATCTGTGGTTGTCCGACCAGATCCTCAACGGTGGTGGCGGCAATCCGGACCTGGATCCGTATCGTTCGACGAACTTCGACTTCTCGGCCGAATGGTATTTCTCGCCGAACTCGATCGCTGCGCTGTCGGTGTTCTATCGCGACATCCAGGACTACATCCTCATTTCCACGCGCCCCGAGGTGCACTACAACCAGGCCCAGCAAACCGACACGACGTACCAGATCGGCCGCCCGTACAACGCGGGAACGGCGGACATCAAGGGTTTCTCGCTGGCCTACCAGCAGAACTTCGGTGCCGGCTTCGGCGTGATCGCCAACTACACCTACTCCGATGGCAGTGCCAGCACCGGTGCCGACTTGCCGTACAACTCGCGTGACCAGATCAACGTCAGCCCGTTCTACGAGAACGATCGCTGGAGTGCGCGACTCAACTACGGCTGGCGCTCGAAATACTTCACCAGCGTCGATCGTGGCGACCTGATGTATGCACGCGCCTACACCTCGCTGGATGCATCGCTTGGCTTCAAGATCACGGAGAACTTCGGGCTCTCGCTGGATGCGATGAACCTGCTCGATTCGGAGTACTACAACTACGCGAACACGCCGGATCTGCCGCGTGGCGTGTATCGCAGCGGCCGTCGTTACATGGCAACGGTACGCTTCGATTTCTGATCCGGATGGATGCGCGGGAACGGAGCACGCGGATGTGATCCGCTCCCGCGCAGGAGTTGCATTATCAGGCGGGGGGATTCTTTTTCCTGCGGGAAGAAGGGGCACGGGCAGTCGGGCATGAAGCCCGACTGCCTGCATGCCAGACGCATCCCGCGACTTCTGAACCTCCACGTGCCCGTCGCGCAGCACGGCGACGGTCTCCGCGACGTGGATCTGCGAGGATCGATTCCAGTCATGCCATCCAGCAAACAGTGCCTGTTCGCCGCCCTTTCGGTTCTTCTTCTCGCCATCGGAGGTTGCAGCGGCGAACCTGCGCACAAGCCGAACCCGGCGATTGCCGAATCGACGCTCGCCATCATCCCCGCGCCTGTCTTGCTGCAGCGTCACGAAGGCGCTTTCGTCGTCGATGCCGATACTCCGGTCATCGCCGAAGGCGCGGCAGGCACCGTGGCCGACCGGTTCATCGCGCAACTGGCGCAGACGGGTCGCTTTTCGCTGCGCCGCGCGGCAACGGCCAGGACGGCCATCACGTTCGTACTGGAATCCACTGCGGACGAATCCAGCGAGGGCTACGTGCTGGACGTTTCGCCGAACGGCATCCGCGTCGCCGCGCGCAGCGAGCAGGGCCTGTACCGCGGCGCGATGACACTCTGGCAGTTGCTGGTCGATGGTGGCGACGGCCCGATCCGCGTCGCCGCGCTGCATATCGAGGATGCGCCACGCTTCGCCTGGCGCGGCCTGATGATCGATTCCGCGCGCCACTTCCTGCCGGTCGAAGACATCAAGCGCGTGCTGGATGCGATGGCGCAGCACAAGTTCAACCGCTTCCACTGGCATCTCACCGACGACCAGGGCTGGCGTGTCGAGATCAAGCGCCATCCCGAACTCGCCACGACAGGTGGTTGCCGCATTCCGCTGGGCGATGCGGGCATCGATCCACGCACCGGCGCAGCACACGCCTACTGCGCGTACTACACGCAGGAACAGATCCGCGACATCGTGCGCTATGCGGCGGAGCGATACATCACCGTGATGCCCGAATTCGACGTGCCGGGGCATGCGCAGGCTGCGGTTGCCGCCTATCCCGAACTGGGCGTGCTCGACCAGAAGCCCGGGGTATCGTCGGAATGGGGCATCAATACCTACCTGTTCAATGTCGAGGAAAGCACGTTCGTATTCCTCGACAACGTGTTCAGCGAATTGATGGATCTGTTTCCCGGCGCCTACATCCACGTCGGCGGCGATGAAGCGGTCAAGCAGCAGTGGAAGAATTCCGCGCGCGTGCAACAACGCATGCGCGAACTCGGCGCGAAAGACGAGGAGGCCATGCAGGCGTTGCTGATCGAGCGCATCGGCAGGCATCTGGCGACGCGTGGCCGCATCCTCGTCGGCTGGGACGAAATCCTCGAGGGCGGCGCACCGCGCGATGCGGTCATCATGTCCTGGCGTGGAATCCAGGGCGGCATCGAGGCGGCGCGGCATGGCAATGACGTCATCATGTCGCCGAGCGATCGCCTGTACCTCGATTACCTGCAGACCGATTCGCCAAACGAGGTGCCGGGACGGCCGACGTATATCCCGTTGAAGATGGTCTATGACTACGAACCGATTCCGGCGGAACTGACGGCGGACGAAGCGCGCCACATCCTCGGCGCGCAGGCGAATGTCTGGAGCGAACACCTGCGCACGCCCGAACGTGTCGAACGCGCGATCTTCCCGCGTGCCGCGGCGCTCGCCGAAGTCCTGTGGACGCCGGTCGCGCAGCGTGACTGGAACGGATTCCTTGCCCGGTTGCCCACGCAGTTCGCGCGCTATGAACGACTCGGCGTGGCATGGTCGACGACTGCATTCGAAGCACGCATTGCGGTCGATGCGGATCCCGCACGCGGAACGGCGATTGCCAGCCTGTCGAACTCGCTCGATTTCGGCGAGATCCGCTACACGCTGGACGGCAGCGAACCGAACGCAAATTCGACGCGCTATGCGCAGCCCTTGTCGATCACGCTGCCTGCCGAACTGCGCGCCACCGCATTCCTTGGCGCGCAGCCGATGGCACCATCGACCCGGCGGGTGATCGATATGCGGAGCCTGCGCGAGCGCAGCAATCATGAACTGGCTTCGTGCACGCAGGGTTTGCCGCTGCGGCTGGAAGACGATGGCCCGTTCGATGGTCCGCGCGCGATCTACACCGCCGATATCTTCAATCCCTGCTGGTTGTATCGGGCGGCCGATCTCGACGGCATCCAGCGCATCGCGGTGCGTGCCGGACGCATGCCCTACAACTTCCAGCTCGCGGGCGATGAAGCGCATCGCAAATGGCGCCCGGCACGCTCCGCGCATGGCGAGTTTGACGTGCGCGCGGGTTGCGACGGCGAGTTGCTGGCCAGTCGGGAATTGCCGGCACAGCCGGGCGCCGATGGCCATATCGATCTTGAACTCGAAATGCCCGCGCGCAGCGGCAAGCAGGATCTTTGCCTGTACTTCACCGGCGATACGCGCCCGACCTATTGGGTTGTCGATACCGTGCGGCTGCTGCCGCGCGCACAATGAGCGTGGCGCGTCGGCGGATCTCCGGCGAAGCGTACCGGTCGCGATCCGGGCCGGCCATGCCGTCGGCGCGGATCGCGCAGGCATCCATGCTCCATAGAGGCTGATTCGTGCACGATACCTTGCTGTTGTTCGGAGCGACCGGCGATCTCGCCATCCGCATGCTGTTTCCGTCGATCGCGCACCTGTTGCGCGATCGCCTGCTTCCGGTCGATTTCCGGGTGCTCGCGGTCGGGCGCCAGGATTACACCAGCGAGGCATTCCGCGAATGGCTCAGCGAGCGCCTGCAGGAGATCGCGAGCAAGGAATTGCGCAGCGGCGACCTGGAACTGCTGCTGCCCCGCGTCGATTACGTCTGTGCGGATCTCGCCGATACAACATCGATTCCGCAACAGCTCGGCCATCTGCGTGGCCGGCGTTGCGTGAGTTACCTGGCGACGCCGCCGAGCCTGTTCGTGGCCATCACCCAGGGCCTGAAATCAGCCGGATTGCTCGATGCGCCTTCGCGCCTCGTGCTCGAAAAGCCGCTGGGGCGCGATCTCGCTTCCGCCTGCGAAATCAATGCGGCGATCCGCGATTGCGTCAGCGAGGATCGCGTGTTCCGCATCGATCACTATCTCGGCAAGGCCGCCGTGCAGAACCTGCTCGCGCTGCGCTTCGGCAACACCCTGCTCGAAGCGGTCTGGGATCATCGCTGGATCGAATCGGTCGATATCCTGATCGCCGAAACCACCGGCGTTGATGGTCGTGACAGCTATTACAGCCATGCTGGCGCCCTGCGCGACATGGTGCAGAACCACGTGCTGCAACTGTTGTGCATGATCGCGATGGAGCCGCCAACCTCGCTCGATGCGGACAGCGTGCGCGATGAAAAGCTCAAGGTGCTGCGCGCATTGCGACCGATGCGTGCGGAAGATGCGGCGCGCGATTCGGTGCGTGGACGTTATGCCGCCGGCGTGGTCGAGAGTCGGGCCGTACCCGGCTACACACCGCCTGAAGGACTGGAGACCGAAACCTTCGTCGCGGTACGCGCGTCGATCGACAACTGGCGCTGGTCCGGTGTGCCATTCCGTCTGTGCACGGGCAAGCGCCTGAGCGAGCGCCTGACCCAGATCGTGATTTCCTTCCGGCCCGTTTCGCACTGGTTGTTCGAGAATCCGCAGCGCGAACAGGTCGCGCCGAATCGTCTGCTGATCCGCCTGCAGCCAGAGGAAGACATCGAGCTCGGCCTGATGAGCAGCCTCGCCGGTTCGGAATGGGGCGCACTCGAATTGCAGCCACTGCCACTGGACCTGTCGATGTCGCGCAGCACGCCGCGCCGCATCGCCTACGAACGCCTGCTGCTGGATGCGCTGAACGGCAATCCCGCGCTGTTCGTGCGCAGCGATGAAGTCGAAGCGGCATGGACCTGGATCGACAGCATCGTCGCCGCCTGGAACAAGTCTGGAATGCCGGTCATCGAGTATCCGGCTGGATCGTGGGGGCCCGAAGAGGCGGATGATTTCCTGCCGGATTCGCTGTCGGAACCGCGTCGCGCGGATCGCGGGAAACGCCGGTCGTGATCGGAGGATGCGCTGATGTCGGCGAAGTCCACCGGTGCCGTGACCGCAAGCGAGCACTCTCGGCGCACGATTCCTGTTGCGCCGCTGCGCAGGCTCGATCAGCACGTCCGACAAGGAACCGTTGATGGATCCGCCGCGGACGATCATGCAGGACCCGCGAATCGTATGGCATGCCAGCGATACGCCTGCACGCTGGGCTGAGGACGCGGCGCTGGCGATCGCTGCATGCCTGCGCGATGCCTCGCGCACGCAGCCGCGCACACGACTGTTGCTCTCGGGCGGATCGACGCCCGCACCGGTCTATCGCGCCCTGGCCGAAACGGGCGTCGACTGGTCGCGCGTCGATATCGGTCTGGTCGACGAGCGCGACGTGGAACCGGATGCCGAAGGCAGCAATGCGCGACTGGTCGATGAAACACTGCTCGAAGGCTTGCGTGTGCGAGGTTGGTCGATCATCGATGCAGCGCACGTACTGCCGGACGCCGCGTTGCAGGCTCGGCAAGCCGGATCGCACGAAAGCGCAGGGGAAGTACATTTCCACCCGCTGCGTCGATCGCGGCAATCACTCGCGGCGGCGCTCGCCGCCGCGAATCGCGATCCCCGGCTCGATCCGCAGCAGGGCGTGCTCGTGCTCGGCATGGGCGATGACGGGCATACCGCGTCGCTGTTTCCAGGGGCGCGCAATCTCGAAGCGACCCTGGCATCTTCCGCGGCCTATGCGGTCATCGATGCCGAAGGCTGCAAGGTCGCCGGTGCGTATCCGCGGCGCATTTCACTGACCGCCAGCGGTATTGCGCAGGCCGTTGCGCGCATTCTCCTGCTGCGTGGCGAGCGCAAGCGCGATGTGTTCGCGCAGGCGCTGCGCCCGGGCCACGTTCATGAATACCCGATCCGCGCGGCCATTGAAGTCGGCGGATCGCCGCTGCATGTTTACTGGTGCCGCGATTGAAGCTGCTGGAGCCGAGTGTGGATCTGCATCCCCGTATCGCTGAAGTCACCGAACGCATTGCCCGGCGCAGTGCGGGGTCGCGCGCCGCCTATCTCGCCCTCATCGACGCCGCGCGCGAAGCGCCATCGCGCCGGCGCATGAGTTGCGGCAATCTCGCGCATGCCTATGCGGCGTGCGGCGATAACGACAAATCCGCGTTGCGTTCCGGCATCGCGCCGAACATCGGCATCGTCACCGCGTTCAACGACATGCTGTCCGCGCACCAGCCGTTCGAAACCTATCCGGACCAGATCAAGGCGGCTGCGCGTCGCGTCGGCGCGACCGCACAGGTCGCGGGCGGCGTGCCGGCGATGTGCGACGGCGTGACCCAGGGCCGCATCGGCATGGAGTTGTCGTTGTTCAGTCGCGACGTGATCGCGCAGGCGACCGCGATCGCGCTGTGCCACGACATGTTCGATGCCGCGCTGTGCCTCGGCGTCTGCGACAAGATCGTGCCGGGGATGCTGATCGGCGCACTGGCCTTCGGTCATCTGCCAGTCGTGTTCGTGCCGGCCGGGCCGATGACGCCGGGCATCCCGAACAGGACCAAGGCCGCAGTGCGTGAACGCTACGCGAGTGGCGAGGCGACGCGCGAGGAGCTGCTGGCGGTCGAGGAAGGCTCGTACCACGGCGCGGGCACCTGCACGTTTTACGGAACGGCGAACTCGAACCAGATCCTGCTGGAAGCGATGGGCCTGCAATTGCCCGGTACGTCGTTCGTCAATCCGGGCACGCCATTGCGCAGCGCGTTCACCGATGCCGCGGTTTCGCGCGCGGCGGCGATCACCGCGCTCGGCGACGACTTCCGGCCGATCGGCCATCTGCTCGACGAGCGCGCGATCGTCAATGCGATCGTCGCGCTGCTCGCCACGGGCGGCTCGACCAATCACACGATCCACTTCGTCGCGATCGCGCGCGCCGCCGGTCTGCACGTGACCTGGGATGACTTCGATGCGCTGGCCGAAGTCGTGCCCCTGCTCGCGCGCATCTATCCGAACGGCGATGCCGACGTGAATCGCTTCCATGCCGCCGGTGGTACCGCGTTCGTGTTTCGCGAACTGCTCGACGCCGGCCTGCTGCACGATATTCCGACCATCGTCGAAGGTGGCTTGCGCGCCTATACGCGCGAGCCGCGACTCTCGGGCACCGGCCTGCGCCATGTCGAGGCAGCCAGCGTCAGCGCCGACGCACGCGTGGTGCGCGGGATCGCCGACGCGTTCGAGCCGACCGGCGGCCTGCGCCTGCTGGATGGCAATCTCGGCCGCGCGCTGGTCAAGCTGTCGGCGGTCAAGCCGGAGCATCGGCGCATCGTCGCGCCTGCCGTTGTCGTTGACGATCCGGCTGAACTGCGCGCACGCCACAAGGCGGGCAACTTGCCGCGCGATTTCGTCGCGGTCGTGCGCTACCAGGGGCCGCGCGCGAATGGCATGCCGGAACAACACAGCCTGATGCCGCTGCTCGGCATGTTGCAGAACCAGGGCCGACATGTTGCGCTGGTCACCGATGGCCGTCTTTCCGGCGCGTCGGGCAAGGTGTTGTCGGCGATCCACGTGACGCCCGAAGCGGCGCTGGCAGGCGCGATCGCACGCCTGCGCGACGGCGATCGTGTGGCGATCGATGGCGAGGCCGGTACGCTCGAGGTGCAGCTCGATGCAGCGGTGTGGAATGCTCGCGAGGTCGCAGCGAATCGCGCGCCGCCCGGCAACGATCTCGGTCGCGCCTGGTTCGCACTGAACCGCGCGGCCTGCGGTCCGGCCGATGAAGGCGCGTTGTCGATCTCGTGCGGCGTTCCGCTTTCCGCCACGGGCGGAGACGGCGTGCCGCACGAGTCCGAATACGATCTCGGGCGTGTCGCCGCGCACGCGCCATTCGAAGCGGAGGATGCCAGAGGACGACGCCAGCGAATCCACAAACCCAGTGTTCCCAGGCCACCGAATTGCTGCGCATGGCCGGTGT
>JBEBXZ010000033.1:0-9058 GCA_040391335.1 Dokdonella fugitiva
GTCGCCAACTTCCTGCTCAACGAAAAGCGCCGCCAGCTCAGCGAGATCGAGGTGCGCCAGGAAGTCCAGGTGGTCGTGGTCGCCGACGACAAGCTCGAGACGCCGCACCTGCATATCGAACGCATCCGTTCCGCCGACATCGGCGACGATACGAAGCCGAGCTACCAGCGTCTCACGCCGGTGCAGGCGACGCCGCTGCCGCAACTCGTGCAGCCGGGCGATGAACCGGAACAACCCGCGGTCAGCCGCGTCGTGCCGGCGAATCCGGCACCGCTCAAGCCGGAACCGGAACCGGTTGCCACGCCGGTTGCCGCTCCCGCACCGAAGGGCTTTTTCGCATGGCTTTCGGGATTGTTCGGCACGACCCTTGCCACCGAGGCGAAGCCCGCCTCAGGCAATGGCGCGAAATCCGGACAGGCTCAGCGCCAGAATGGTCAACCCAGGCGCGAAGCGCGCGAGGGGCGTGACAATCGCGACCAGCGCGGCGGCAATACGCGTGGGCAGCAGCAGAATCGCCCGCCGCGCAACGAGCAGCCGCGCAAGGAAAACCCGCGCAACGAAGGGCGCGACGAGCGCAAGCCGCAACAGCAGCAGCCGCAGCAACAGAAGCAGCCCCGTCAGGAACCGCGCCCACCGCGCGAGGAACGCAAGCCGCAAACCGCCGCTGCCGCGACTCAGCCCCCGCGTCAGCAACGCCCGGCCGCGGTTGTGGCACCGGTTTCCGAAGCACCAGCCGAAGAGGTGTTGTTGCCCGTCACCGAAGGTGGCGTGACCGATCCATCCAGCGATCCCGGCAAGAATCCGGCCGAAACGACCAGCGCCGGAGCCAAGCGCCGTCGCGGACGCCGTGGTGGACGTCGCCGCCGCAAGGGTGATGGCGAGAACGCCACGACCCCCGGATTGGACAACGACTCGAACGGGTCGGAAGAGACTGATTTCGATGATGAGGACGCGGATGACGTGTCCGTCGCGAATCCGCCTTCCAGGCCAGCTGCATCAAATACCACGACTGCCCCGGCCGCACCGGCGCGCACCGAAACGCCGGCAGTCGCCGTCGAGCCGGCGCGTGAAGCCGTGCCTGCCGCGCTGGTCGCCGCCGCAGCGGTGACCGTCGTGGAAGCCGCGACGACAACACCGGAAGCCGACGCTGCAACCGTTGAGAAGGCCGCCGTCCCCGTTGAGCCTGCGATCCCGGCTGCGGCAGCAAACGTTCCACCTGAGACGTCTCCGGCTGCCGAAGCACCGACCCGCATCGCGACTCCCGAACCCGTTGCGGTGACGGAAACCAGGCCGCACGTCGCTGCCCGCCCGGCCGCGAACACGGAGGTCAGCACGCCGGATGCAGCGACTTCCGAGGCTCCCGCAGCAACGCCGGCGCCATCGGTGCTGATCATCGATCCCGCCGCGCGCTCGCAGCCGCAAGGCGTCCAGGATCTGTTTTCGATTCCCGCACGGACGCCGGTCGTTGCAGCCGAGCCGGAACCGAAGCCCGAATTGCCGATCACGGCGCCGTCACCGATCCTCGTCCTCGAACCCCAGGATGCCGGCGCGGCAGCGAAATCCGTTGCAGCGAGCAGCGAACCCGCAAGCCCTGTCGAACCGGCGCCGGTCGAGCCCGATACCGAAGCGTCCGGGACGAAGCCCGACAGTCACTGATCGCACTGAAACATGCGGGCTGGAGTGTTTTCCGGCCCGCACGTGCGACATCTCGTTCCAAACCCCGCAAAGAATCAATCCGATGCGCGACTCTGCCGCAGCTCGCAGAGCCGCGTTCTGCCATCACCGGCAGGACGCACCGTGCTTGATCGCCCAACCTTCGCGGTTTGCGTCATTCGGCGGCTGCCGTCAGGAAGCCGTCATCCGGCTTGACCTGCTTCGATGAAGATGAAGCTGGCCGGAGCTCAGCGCGTGCCTTGCGCGTCGAGCAGCCCATGCAGGCTGGCAAGATGGGCCAGGGAAACCGAGTTGTTGATCTCGAGCTTCTCGAACAAGCGGTACTTGTAGGTCGCAACGGTTTTCGCGCTGAGGCTCAGGCGATCCGCGATCAGTGGCATCGCCTGCCCCCGCGCCAGCAGCAGGGCCACTTCCAGTTCGCGCGCGGACAAGGTCTCGAAAGGCGAGTGATCGGTGCGATCAACCGCATTCAGCGCCATCGCCTCGGCCACGGCGGGGGCGAGGTAACGCCGCCCGTCGTAAACCTGACGCACCGCGCGCAGCAATTCCGTCGACGGGCAGGTCTTCGTGATGTAGCCGCTGGCGCCGGCTTCGAGCAGGCGCCGGGGGAACGGGGCTTCGCTGACCATCGAGACAATCACGATGCGCGTCTTGAGCTTGAGCTTGCGCACACGTTCGCTGACGCCGGGCATATGCACGTCGACCAGGGCCAGATCCGGCTTCAATGTACGCAATAGCGCCAGGCCCTGCTCGCCATCGGAGGCTTCACCGACCACCTCGACGTCGGGCTGCTGCCCAAGAATCATGCGGAACCCGGTGCGTACGAGTTCATGATCGTCGATCAGGACGATGCGGATCATCATTTTCCCCTTGCATAACGTGAGGCCTGCAGCCAACCGTACCAAGCCGGATGGACAGCCGCCATTCTAATGGCTAGTGCGTCTCACTGGCTTTTCTCTCACCTGCTTTGACAGCAGCCTCCAAAGTGCTGAACCACGTCACACTTTCCAGCATCTTGCCTGCCCTGTATCGCGCAGCGCGGTCCGGAAAGCGCCGTGGGCATGCCATTGCCCGGCGCGGCCGCTATAGTTGTCGGCCGTCCCGCACTGGAACATCTCCCATGCGTTTTCGCTCCATTCCTTCGCTCGCCCTGTGCTGCGCGGTGCCCCTGATGTCCCAGGTCGCCTGCACGCAGCGCGCGGTAGCTCCCGATCCGGAACAGGTCATCCAGACGCCCGTGAAAACGATGACAGCCTATCCGCCCGCACGCACCGTTACGCAGATTGACGAGTACCACGGCACGCGCATCGCAGATCCCTATCGCTGGCTCGAAGATATCGATTCCAGGGAAACCGCCGACTGGGTTGCCGCCGAGAACGAACTCACCGCGAGGCACCTCGCAGCGATTCCGCAGCGTGCCTAATTACGCGCCCGTCTCGAACAGTTGTGGAACTACGAACGCTATTCGCCCTACGAACGCCACGGAAAGTACTACGCGTTCACGCGCAACGACGGGCTGCAGAACCAGGCCGTGCTGTATGTGAGCGAGAAGCCGGGCGGCGATGCGCGCGTCCTGCTCGATCCGAATACCTTGTCGAGCGATGGCACCGTCGCCTTCAAGGGCGGCGAGTTCAGCAACGACGGAAAGCACTTCGACTTCGGCCTCTCGTCCGGCGGATCGGACTGGGAGGAATGGCTCGTGCTCGACGTCTCCAGCGGCAAGCCGCTGGCGGACAAGCTCGAATGGGTCAAGTTCTCGACGGCAGCCTGGAACAAGGAAGGCACCGGTTTCTACTACAGCCGCTATGCGAAGCCCGAAGGCGAGAACGCGCTCAAGGCGGTCAACCAGTTCCAGAAGCTCTATTTCCACAAGATCGGAACGCCGCAGGACAGCGATACGCTGGTCTACGAGCGACCGGACCAGCCGGACTGGGGCTTCGGCGCCGACGTAACGGACGATGGCCGCTATGTCGTCATCAGCGTCTGGCGCAGTACCGAACCGAAGAACCTCGTGCTCTATCGCGACCTGCGCACCCGGGACTTGCGCGTGCATGAACTCATCGGCGACTGGAACGCAAGCTTCAACCTGCTCGGCAGCCGCCAGGGCACGTTCTATTTCCTGACCGACGACGGCGCGCCGCGCTACCGTGTCATCGCGATCGACCTGGCCAAGCCCGATCGCGCCAACTGGAAGGAGATCGTCGCCGAGAGCAGCGAGACGCTCAGCGATGCGAAGCTGATCGGCGGCCAGATCGTCGCCAGCTACCTGAAGGATGCGCACAGCGCAGTGCGCCGCTTTTCACTCGACGGCAAGGCCCTTGGCGAGGTCGAGCTTCCCGGTCTCGGTACCGCGTCGGCGTTCACCGGCAAGGACAGCGCGCCGGAAAGCTACTTCCTCTACACCAGCTACACCGACGCCCCCGCCGTGTATCACCTCGATGTGCGCAGCGGAAAAACCGAGCGCGTGATCGCACCGGAGTATCCGATCGACACCTCGGCATTCCAGACGCGCCAGACGTTCTACGCAAGCAAGGACGGCACGCGCGTGCCGATGTTCATCGTGTCCCGGCGCGATGTGAAGCTCGACGGCAGCAACCCGACCATCCTGTACGGCTACGGCGGCTTCAACATTTCGCTGACGCCATCGTTCTCGCCCGCCGTGATCGCGTGGATCGAGCGGGGCGGCGTCTATGCCGTGGCGAACCTTCGCGGCGGTGGCGAGTACGGCCGCGAATGGCACGAAGGCGGCATGAAGCTCAACAAGCAGAACGTGTTCGATGATTTCATCGGCGCCGCCGAGCACCTGATCGCAGAGAAGTACACGACACCTAAAACCCTGGCGATTCGCGGCGGATCGAATGGCGGCCTGCTCGTCGCCGCGGTTGAACTGCAACGCCCCGACCTGTTCGCCGCGGCGATTCCCGCCGTCGGCGTGCTGGACATGCTGCGCTTCCGCGACTTCACGATCGGCAAGGCCTGGGAATCGGATTTCGGCTCGGTCACCAATGCCGACGAGTTCAAGGCGATCCATGCCTACTCGCCGCTGCACAACATCAGATCCGGCGTCGACTATCCGGCAACGATGATCACCACCGGCGACCATGACGATCGCGTATTCCCTGCGCACAGCTTCAAGTTCGCGGCCGCGCTGCAAGCGGTCAATCCTCCGCGCCCGGCGCTGATCCGC
The DNA here is from genome assembly GCA_040391335.1 of Dokdonella fugitiva. Lineage (GTDB taxonomy): Bacteria > Pseudomonadota > Gammaproteobacteria > Xanthomonadales > Rhodanobacteraceae > Dokdonella > Dokdonella fugitiva_A. The sequence goes on from JBEBXZ010000033.1 coordinate 4,862, forward strand.
ATCGACGTGCGCGCAGGCCATGGCCAGGGCAAGCCGACCACCAAGCAGATCGACGAAGCCGCCGACGTCTACGCCTTCATCCTCGAAGCGTTCGGACGCTGACCGGCAGCACTTCCCATGGCGCCGACAGGACGTCGGCGCCATGGCTTTCATACGCGTTCCCGGCGCCAGCGAAGCAGGCCATAGAGACTGATCGCGATCCATGCACACTGGATCACGAAGGCCGAAAGATTGAATGCGTACAGCAACGACAACAGAATCAGGACTGCGCCGACGCCGTTGAGCAAGAGGTAGGCCGGGCGGCGCGCATCCAGGTGGCGTGTCTGGATCATGAGATAGGCCGCCAGCACCAGCGCTACGCCGCCCAGTCCCGCAACGTCATGCCACGCGAAACTCACGTCTGCGACGAGCGCTGGCGCAGGACCTCGAACAGGATGACACCCGTCGCGACCGAGACGTTGAGGCTTTCGACGCTGCCCCGCATCGGGATATGCGCCACGAAATCGCAGGCTTCACGCGTGAGACGACGCATGCCCTCGCCTTCGCTGCCGACGACCACGCCGACCGGTCCCTTGAAGTCGCTTTTGTACAGGGATTGCTCGCCATCACCGGCGAAACCGGTGAGCCAGACGCCCGCATCCTTTAGCACTTTCAGCGTGCGCGCGAGATTGGTCGCCGCGAAGAACGGCACGCGATCCGCCGCACCGGCCGATGCGCGTCGCACGGTCGGGGTGATGCCGACCGCCTTGTCCTTTGGAATGATCACTGCGGTCGCTCCGGCCGCTTCGGCGCTGCGCAGGCAGGCGCCAAGGTTGTGCGGATCGGTGATGCCATCCAGCACGAGGAACAAGGCATCCTGCCCCGCTGATTCGATCAGGGCCGGCAGTTCGCTCTCGCTGCGTGGCAGCGGTGCCGTGTAGGTCGCTACGATGCCCTGGTGGCGTGCGCCACCGGTCATACGATCGAGCGCGACGCGATCCCGGGCATGCGGCTTGATGCCCATCTCCCGCGCGCGCTCGGCGAGTTCCTTGACGCGCGGATTCTGCTGGCCGGATTCGACGTACAACTCGACGATGTTGCCAGCGTCGTAGTTCAGCGCCGCCTCGATGGAATGGATACCGACCAGCAGTTCAGTGCTCATGCTCGTTTACGCAGAATTTGGAATCGCCAAGTGTGACGCGCGCGAGCGCTGACGGGAAGCGCCACAACGCCGCGTGATCGCATCACGCCAGCGCGGACACCCGCGTATAGAGGACTTCGAGCGCCTTGGCTTCCTCCCCCTCGGGCGTGATGTTGAAGGCCACGATGCTCAGGTGATCCGCATCGACCAGGTCGATTTCCGTGCGCCAGCCCCAGGGAAGATCGCCATTGTGGCCGCCGTAGCTGCCAAGCACGGAGAACCTCTCCTGCCCGGCAACCCCTTCCGAATACATGATCTGCGTGCCGGTATGCGCGCTGTCGATCCACGCGCACTCATGGCATTGGCGATCGATATGCCAGGTGTACAACGCGATGCCCTGCTCGCGCTCGCCCATGAAAAGGGTTTCGTACTCGTGCACGAGGCAGCGGCCACCCAGCGCCGAACGGATGGTTCCGCGAATCGGCGCCTCGTCCGCGGGTTTGTCAGGCTCGAACCAGACCCGCGTCGTGCCTTCCCACTCCCCGACGAGCCTGGCCAGTTCGTTGTGGCGACCCTTGACCAGCGACAGTTCGAACGCCTGCTTGCCCATCTCACTTCCCTCGCTGCGGTTCATCCATGACCAGGCGGAAATCGATCTTGCGATCCTCCAGGCTCGCACGCAGCACCTGCACGCGCACGTGATCGCCCAGGCGGAACACGAGGCCGCGACGCTCGCCGCTCAGCGTGTGCCGCACAGGATCGTAATGGTAGTAATCGTTGGGCAGTTGCGTGATGTGCACAAGGCCCGTGATTTTCGAATCATCCAGCTCGACGAACAAGCCGAACGAGGTCGCCCCCGATACCACGCCATCGAACTGGCTGCCGACGTGCTTTTCCATCCACGCGCATTTGTAGCGTTCGTCGACGTCGCGCTCGGCTTCCTGCGCACGTCGCTCGTTGTGCGAGCAATGCACGGACATCGAACCCATCTGCGTTGGCGAGTAGAGATAGTTCGTCCCCTTGCCACCGTTGATCGCGTGGCGAATCGCCCGATGCACGAGCAGATCGGGATAGCGACGGATCGGCGAAGTGAAATGCGCATACGCGTCGAGCGCCAGACCGAAGTGCCCCGTGTTCTCGGGTTGATAAACGGCCATGCTCTGCGAGCGCAGCAGCACCGATTCGATCAGGCTGACGTCGGCGCGATTGCGGATCTTCTTGAGCAGCGCCGCGAAATCGGCTGGCTTGACCTCGTCGGCGGGCGGCAGCTTGAGCTTGAACTCGCGCAGGAATTCCAGCAGATCCTCGTACTTCGAAGCCGGTGGCGGCTCATGCACGCGATACGGTGCAGGAATACGCTTCCTCAGCAGGAACTTCGCGGCCTCCACGTTCGCCGCGATCATGCATTCCTCGATCAGCTTGTGCGCATCGTTGCGCGGTTCCGTGCCGAGCTGGATGACCTCACCCGAAGCCGCGAGGCGGAACTTCACCTCGGTGCTCTCGAAATCGATCGATCCGCGCTTCTGGCGCGCCTTCGCCAGCAACTTGTACAACTGGTGCAGGTGTTCGACCTGCACGATCACGTCGGACAACTCGGCACGCGCATCCGGCAGCTTCTCGCCAACCGCCTGCCACACGCGGGTGTAGGTCAACCGCGCGTGCGAACGCATCACGGCGTCGTAGAACGTGGAGCGGATCACTTCGCCATCGCGACTGACCTGCATGTCGCAAACCATGCACAGGCGATCGACCTTCGGGTTCAGCGAACAAATGCCGTTCGACAACGTCTCCGGCAACATCGGCACGACGAAACCCGGGAAATATACCGAGGTCGCCCGCTGATAGGCCTCCGCGTCAAGCACGCTGCCCGCAGGGACATAATGCGAGACATCGGCAATCGCGACGACCAGGCGGAAGCCCTGCGCATTCGGTTCGGCGTAGACCGCGTCATCGAAATCACGCGCATCCTCGCCATCGATCGTGACCAGCGGCAAGCCACGCAGATCGGTGCGCACGGCACTTTCGGAAGCCGGCACCACCGGTTCAACATCAGCGGCCTGGCGCAGGACGTTGTCCGGCCATTCGTGCGGCAATCCATGACTGGCGATGGCCATCTCGACGATGATCGAAGGCGTCAGCCGTTCGCCGAGCACGGCGATGATTTTTCCCATCGGACCACGATGCTGGGTCGGATGATCGGTGATTTCGGCGATCACGATCTGTCCGGCATGCGCGCCCTGATGTTCTCCGGGCCGAATCAGGATGTCCTGATGCACGCGCCGATCATCCGGTGACACCAACACCAGACCGTTCTCGGTCAACACGCGACCGACCAGGCGCGTCGAACGGCGCTCAAGCACCTCGACGATCGCACCCTGACGACGACCACGACGATCAACGCCGATCACGCTTCCGAGTACGCGATCACCATGCAGTACCGGCCGCATCTGCGATGGCGACAGGTAAAGATCCTCGCCACCCTCATCCGGACGCAGGAAACCGTAGCCCTCTGCGTTGGCGATGAAGACGCCGGGAATCAGATCGAGCTTCTCCGCCACGCCATAGCCGCCGCGACGGTTCTGCAGCAGCTGTCCATCGCGCACCATCGCGGCTAGACGCTTGGTCAGCGCATCCACATCCTGTTCGCTGCGCAGTCCCAATGCATGCGCGAGCACTTCCGTTTTCATCAGCGATGCCTGTTCCGCCAGAACAGCGAGAATCGCTTCACGGCTCGGAATCGGGCGTTCGTAGCGCTGAGCTTCACGCTCGGCGAATGGATCGGCCGGACGCATCGGTGTTGCACGCGATTTCCCGCGCGCGACCGGCGCGGCTGGCGGGGATTTCAGCGTGCGTTTGCCTGGCTTCGCTGGCGGAGCGGACGCCACTTGCGGCATCCAGGGCGGCAATTTCGTCTTGCCTGCTTTTGCCGCGCCCGGCGCCTTCTTGGCGCCTGTCGTTTTCTTTCTCACCGAAAATTTCTCCATGTATTCGTTTGAGGCTGGAGCACCGTGACCGACAAAGCAACCGGATTCGGCACTCGCAGGCTCGAGTTTCATTATTGTGCGCCTGGAACGATT
>JBEBXZ010000034.1:0-9051 GCA_040391335.1 Dokdonella fugitiva
AACAGGTCAACGACTACCACGCCAAACTGACCAGGGCCGAGGAAGGCCTGCTCAAGTACCGCTCCGCGAATGCCGATGCGCAGCCGGGCAGCGCGACCGACGCCAATGCGCGCATCAGTGCATTGCGCACGCAGGTCGAGCAGGCACGCATGACGCTCATGGAACAACAATCCCGTGAGTCGGCACTCGTCGCCCAGCTTTCCGGCGAATCCGAAGTGACCGCCGTGCAGACGCGCGCCGGCCTCTATCGCGCCCAGCTCATCGAGCTGCAGGCCCAACTGGATCGCCTGTTGCTGACCTATACCGAGCAATACCCGGACGTCGTGCGCACGCGCCTGCAGATGCAGGACATCCAGCGCCAGTTGCAGGACGAAGAGCTGCGCCGCTCCTCCGGATCAGGCGTCGCACAGAGCCCATTCGACAATGCGCAGTTCAATCCGCTCTACCAGGAGCTGAAGCAACGTCTCGCGGAGGTTCACCGCGAAGCCGCGGGAACGGCCGCTCGCATGTCCACCAGCGAGTCGCTGCTGAATGCGGAACTCGATCGCAGCCGGCGCATCGCGGCCTCGGAAGGCGCCCTGGCCGAACTGACCCGCGACTATGAAGTGAACCGCGACATCTACCAGGATCTCCTGCGCCGCCGCGAGAACGCGCGTGTCTCGATGGTGCTGGACAAGGAACAACGCGGACTCACGTTCCGCATCCAGGATCCGGCCATCCTTCCACTGCGCCCATCGGGGCTGCGCCTCGTGCATTTCGCCGGCGCCGGCCTCGGGCTCGCGCTGTGCCTGCCGCTGGGCCTGCTGTTCGCACTCGTCCGCTTCGATCCGCGCATCCGTTCGGCGCAGCAACTCGAACGCGCCACCGGCTTCAGCGCACTCGCCACGGTGCCACTGTACGCAACCGGCAACGAACGCCTGCGCAGTCGCGCCCAGATCGTGCTTGCCGTCCTGCTCGTGATGGGTGCCCTGGCCGCATATGTCTTCGTCTACTGGATTCGGCAAGGGGGAGCATGATGAGCATCTCTTCACCGCTCGATGAGCCCGTACCGGACCACGTCGGTGCGGCCATGGGTGCCGCGGTTGGCGACATCGCGCGCCGTAGCGGTGCATCGCGCTCGATCGCACGCATCGTCGAACCGTACGCGCTCACGCCACGCACGCTCGAGGAACGCAGGCTGATCCATCGTGATGGTTCGGTGCGCCAGCAGGCCGATGCATTCCGCGAGATCCGCACGCGCCTGCTCGCACTGGGTGGCGACCAGAATTTCGTGACCATGGTGGCGCCGATAAGCCCGCGTTCCGGGGGCAGTTTCGTCGCCCGCAACCTCGCGGCGGCATTCGCATTCGACGAAGCGAAGACATCCCTGTTGATCGACTGCGATCTGCGCCATCCGTCGCAGCACACGGCGCTCGGCGTCGATACCGCGAATGGCGGCCTGATCGACTACCTCGACCATCCCGCGCTGGGCATCGAGAAAATCCTGTACCACACCGGGATTCCCCGCGTGCGCCTGATTCCGACCGGGCGCAAGCGCGAAATGGGAGGAGAGTATTTCTCGTCCTTCCGCATGCGCGCGATGATCGATTCCCTGCGCAGCCGCTATCCGGATCGTTACCTGTTCCTCGACGGACCTTCCGTCAAGGATTCGCCGGACGCACGCATCCTCGCCGAACTGGCCGATTTCGTCGTGCTCGTCGCCGGCAGCGGACGCGTCACCGCGGGCACGATCCAGAAAGTCGTCGCCAATTTCGATTCGAACAAGCTCGCAGGCATCGTTCTCAACGAGTTGCCCTGACGTCAGGAAGACCGGGAGATCCGACATGCACACCAGGAGTCGATGGGCCGCAGCATCGCTTGCCATGCTGGCATCGGCACAGGCAAACGCATTCCGCCTCGACTATTCGGTCGAACTCGGTTTCCTGCACAGCGACAACGTCAACCTGAGTGCGACGAATCCGGTCAGCGAGAACCTGCTGATTCCCCGCCTCGATTTCCATGTCAGCGAAGCCGGGGCCAGCGTACGCGCCGATGCGGTCGGAAGCCTGGAATATCGCGACTACCTCGGTGGTGAATTCGGCAACGAATTCCGCGGCACGCTGAATGGCATGGTCGACTGGTCGTTGATCCCGCAGCGCCTGAACTGGGTGTTCGCCGACAATCTCGGCCTCTATCCGATCAGCCTGCTCGATCAGGACGTGCCGGGCAACCTGCAGCAGACCAACGTCTTCACGACCGGTCCCACGTACCGCTTCCGCTTCACGCCGACGCTGCAGGGCCAGGCGGAACTGCGCTATATCGACAGCCGTGCGGAGGAATCCGATGCCTTCGATTCGCAACGGTTCTCGGGCGCGTTCCGGCTACTGCACGAACTTGGCGCGACACGGCAACTGTCCGCCAATCTCGAAGCGCAGACCATCGATTTTTCCGATGACCTGCTCGCCAACGACTACAAGCGCTATTCCGTATATGCGGGCTACACGCAGGCCCTGCGCACGCTGGATCTCGAGTTCGCCGGCGGCTATTCCCATCTCGATTTCGATCGCGGCGGCAGCGCATCGGGTCCGCTCGTACGTGCTTCGGCCGACTGGCGCGCGAGTGAGCGCAGCACGCTCGGCCTCGATCTCGCCTGGCAATACTCGGACGCGGCACTCGACATGCTCACCCCGATCACTGCCGGTGCTGGCGGCATCGGCAATATCGGTGGCGCGCTGATCAGTCCGGATGTCTATCGGGAACGGCGCGTCAGCGTGAACCATGCCTTCCAGAGCACGCGCCTGCGGATCGGCACGGTCGTCGGCGCAGCGCGATTCCGCTATGAATCGGATGCCGTCATCGCCGCCGACCGCAACGAGTACACGGCGGCACTGGATGTCGGCTACCTGTTGCGCCCGCGGACCACGCTGGGCGTGATCGCCGACACCGTGCGCCGCCGCTACAGCGCGCTCGACGCCGCGGATCGCGACTACCGCTATGCGCTCTACCTCAGCCAGCAGATGACCCGCCACTGGCGCTGGCGCGCGGATGCGATGCACTACGAGCGCAACGCCGATGCCGGCGCGGATTCGTTCGATGAAAACTCGATCTACCTGCGCCTCGTCTACACGCGCTGAATGCGCGCCGCCATCAACACCGGGAACCTCGATTCGATGAAACGCGTACTGGTCACCGGAGGTGCTGGCTACATCGGCAGCCATGTCGTGCGTCAACTCGTCGAACGCGGCGAACAGGTGATCGTCCTCGACAACCTGAGCACGGGTTTTCGCGAAGCCCTGCTCGGCGTGGAACTGGTGGTCGGCGATGTCGGCGATCGCGCCCTCGTCGATGCCTTGCTGCGCGAATATGCGATCGAGACCGTCATGCATTTCGCGGCGCATACGGTGGTACCGGAATCGGTGCGCGATCCGCTCAAGTACTACGGCAACAATACGTGCGCGACGCGCAGCCTGCTCGCCGCATGCGCACATGGCGGCGTACGCCATCTCGTGTTCTCGTCGACCGCCGCGGTCTACGGCATGCCGGCATCGGGACAGGCCGACGAGGATACGGCCACGCAACCGATCAACCCCTACGGCATGTCGAAGCTGATGAGCGAACACATGCTGCGCGACCTGTCGGCGGCGACCTCGCTGCGCCACGTGATCCTTCGCTATTTCAATGTTGCCGGCTGCGACCCGCAGACGCGCATCGGGCAATCGACCCCGAACGCAACCCTGTTGATCAAGGTCGCTTGCGAACATGCCGTCGGAAAGCGCCCGCATGTCTCGGTGTTCGGCACCGACTACGCGACGCCCGATGGCACCTGCATCCGCGACTACATCCACGTCGACGATCTGGCCGCCGCACACCTGAGCGCGCTTGAGCACCTGCGGCGCGATGGCGGGTCGATGACGCTCAATTGCGGCTATGGGCACGGCTACAGCGTGCGTGAAGTGCTCGACGCGGTGCAGCGCGTCAGCGGCCGGCAGCTCACGATCGTCGAGGAACCGCGACGCGCAGGAGACACGCCCGAGTTGATCGCACGCAGCGAACGCCTGAAGGCCGAACTTGGCTGGCAGCCACGCCACGACGACCTCGACTTCATCGTGCGCACGGCCTACGCATGGGAACGCAAGCTCGCCGAGGCCTGACTTCCGCCTTGGACAGGCATCGCGCAACAGGGAGCGTCCATTGAAACGTGTCTTATTGTCAGTCGTCCTTGCCGTTGTGATCCTCGGGTCCGATGCGCAGGCCGCGCTGCGGATCGACTACTCCTACGTCGACCTGAAGTCGGATGCCTACCGGCGCTTCAAGGCATGGGTGGATGCCGCCGTTGCCGGCAATCCTGGCTATGCATTCTCGGCAAGCGACGCGGCGACGATGTCCATGCTGGGCTCGCAGCAAAAGTACTGCGCCCTCGCGATCGACCTGGTGGATGCGCAGGTCGCTGCCGCCGAGGAACGCATCGGCAACAGCCAACGCCCCGCGATAGCCGGCGATTCGTATCTCGAAGCCGGCCCGATGATCAGCTCGCTGGCGCTGACTCTCCAGGCCTGCGGCGCGAAGATCACCGACATGCAACGCACGCGCTGGTCCGCCTATGCGGAACAGACGCTCACCAACGTCTGGAATCCGGCCGGCGCGCGCTGGGGCGAGACGGCGGCGCAATGGAGCGGCTGGGCGATCGACAACCCCGGCAACAATTACTACTACAGCTTCGTCGAAGCGACCATGTACTGGGCGCTGGTCAGCGAAAGCGAACAGTGGCTGCGCCTGCTGCGTGAGGAAAAATTGCCCGCCCTGCAGGCCTATTTCGCCAAGCTCAAGGGAGGTGGCAGCCTCGAAGGCACCGGCTACGGCACCGCGCATATGCGGCTTTTTGCACTGTACCGCGTCTGGCGTGATTCGACCGGTGTCGACCTCGCCAACGCGAATTCCCACGCCGACGACAGCATCCTGTTCTGGGTGCATGCGACCGTGCCCACGCTCGACCGCTTCGCGCCGATCGGCGATCAGGCGCGCGTGTCGATTCCCGAGATCTATGACTATCACCGTCGCCTGCTGCTGGAAGCCCGGCAACTCAGCCGGGATGAACCCACGCGCTCGATCGCATCGTGGTGGCTGCACGGGATACCAGTACGACGCATGCATCATGGGTTCAACGAGCGCTTCGACCTGCTGCCGGCTGGCCGCAATGGTGCGCCACCGGACACACTGGTCTATCACGCAGAAGGCACCGGCCGACTGTTCGCGCGTACCGGCTGGGGCAAGTCCGCGGCGTGGCTCGCATTCAACGCCGGGCCTTATCTCGAAAGCCATGCCCACCAGGACCAGGGCAGCTTCACGCTGTTCTCCGGCGACTGGCTGGCGGTGACGGAAAACATCTGGACGCACAGCGGCATCCAGCAAGGTACGGAAACGAACAATGTGCTGCGCTTCGTGCGCGACGGCGCGAATATCCGCCAGCGCGAGGGCACGACATCAAGCATGCGGATCACCCACCTCGATCCCGTCGCCGGCGAAGTACGAGCAACTGCGGATCTTGCGCCGGCGTATGCCGGTGACGGCGTGCGCTCATGGAAGCGATCCGTCGATTTCGCCAACCGCAGGCTGCTCGTGCGCGACGTATTCGAAACTTCAGCCGGCACCACGGCCGTTTTCCAGATCAATGTACCGATGAAGCCGGTGCTGGACGGTCAGGAAGCACGCGCCGGAAAGCTGCGCATCAAGGTGCTGAGCCCGGCGAACGCAAGCCTCAGCGCACTCGAATGGTCGACACTCGACGCAGCGGAGTTCAAATCAGGCTGGCGCATCGACATCCAGGGCAGCGATACCGAATTCCTCGTGGAAATGGCCTTCGATGAGGATTGACGGAGCTCGTCCTCGAACCAGCACATCGCGGGGCCGAAAGCACTCCGTAGATCTCCACGACATTGCGTACCGGATCAGGAAACCGGCCATGCCGAGAGCGGACTGGAACCGCCTGCCGCGCATGGATGCCTGGTTGCTCGACACGATGCACTTCTTGCATCGGCATGCAGGTGCATACCCTCATCGAGTCGCTCAAACAGTGGAAGCATGGAGATCGCCGCGAGCGGCACGACCCGGAAAAGGAAATGCCGCTGCGCGCGCAACAGCCTTCCTTTCATTGATCCGCACCGTCTCCGGCGCAGCTCATATTCAACCGCAGGCAGGGCCGGCGGCTGGCATTGGAGGCTGCTTAATCGAAGCCGCTGCTGAACACGGTTTCCGGAGCTGCAGAGGAATCCGTGGATGACAGTTCCACCACATAGCCCGTGGTTCCACCGCGGACCTCGACACGCCAGCCGGACAGGAACTCGCCCGATCCGCCGGGCGTGGTCTTCCAGTCGACCACGCTCAATGTCGCGTTCGATGGTGAAAGCACCCTGATGCGCAGCTTGCCGGCAGTGACCACGTTGCCGCTCACGGTCGGTCGCACCGGCACGTTCACCTGGAAGATGCCGGTGGTTCCGGAAGTCAGCGAGAAATTGTCCTGTACCGTGAGCTTGCGCTCACGAAAGTCGATGTTGCGCGTCCATGACTGCACGCCGGCGCCCGCGATGTAGGCCGGCGTCAGGTTCGCCGTCGCATTCACTTCGCCATTGGGGCCCGTCGAGTTCAGCGTCATGCTCGAAACACTGGGCTCGCGTTGCTTGATGATCGAGCCGGCGCGCTCGAAGCGAACGACATTGTGCACATCAGTACCTTGCTGGATGCCGCTGTGCGTCCAGATGTTTTCCGTCACCGCCAGCCAGTCGTTCTCGAACAGGGTGAACGAGCCCTGGTCCTGGTGCGCATGACTCTGGACATAGCGCCCTGCCGAGAACGCCAGCCACATCGCATTGGTGTCCCAGCCGGTGCGCGTGAACAGATGACCGACACCACGTGCGTGATAGGTCAATGCCGTCGGCGGACTCGTGCTGGTGCCGGCATCGAGCAGGTCGTAGCGGAAGTTGAAACCGTGCTGCATCGTGCGCACGGAGATATTGTTCAACCACCATGCCGCCAGGTTCTTCGCGGCTGCGTTGGTGGTCATCTGTCGCGCTTCGAGGACGATGCGACGCTGGTAATCGTAAAGGTTCGGAATCGAGGTACGCGCCTGGTCGCCAATGGGTGCAAAGCGATCGCGCGTCGGCACCGTGGCATTCACCCAGTACGAAATCGTATCGGTCATGTGAGCGTTCGCATTGCCGAGATCGAGCCCGGTTGCATCCCGCCACAAGCGATACAGCGGGAAAAGCCGCATATGCGATGTTCCGTAGCCCGTTCCTTCCTCGCTGCCACCGCCGGTGAGCGCCGCGAAATATCCCTCGAGTACCGGCAGCTTGTTGCTGACCAGATAACTTCTCCAGTTGTTCGCGCCATTCGGATAGGCGAGCACCCAGTTCATCGTCGCTTCGAGGAAGCTGTAGTGATAGTTGTTGGCCGGGTCGTTCGTGCCCCAGCCGGACCAGGTCGCGGTGCGCGCGCCCCACTTGGCCTGCGTCGGATTCCACACGTTGTAGATCGCCTGCTCCGCGTACGCGGCCCAGCGGGTCTTCTGTGACGCGTTCACCTGCGCGTTGCACCAGTCATAGGTGATGGCAAGGTCGCCGATCATCGCTCCGACGTACAGGTAGGAGTCGCGTGCGACCTGGGGATTGGTGTTCGCGCTGATCGCGGTTTCGGCGGCGCGAACCTGCGCTTCCACCATCTGCACCGCGTAGCTGCAGTAAGGCGCCTGGCCGGTGAGCCTGAACATGTAGGCGGCATCGGAAGCCGGAAAATCATAACCGGGATTGCCGGCTACCGCCGTGTCCACCCAGTTCTTGAAGCGCGCATAGGCCGGCTTGTTGGCGTCGACGTAGGTCAGATCCAGGTCGATGGCCGCACTCGCCATTTGCGGTGCGGTGACGAGAAGCGAGACGGTGGCTGCGAGTGCCATCCGGATATCACGTAAGGGAAAACGCATGAGCAAATCCTGATTCGAAATTCTCTGGGGAGCTCGAATTCCGGATACGTCGATCGGACGACCCGGGATCCGCGAATTGATGGCTTCATTGCGAAGCAGGGGCACTCATGTTTCGCGAGGCAGAAAACGAAACAGACATTCCTTGTGCAGGCGGCTTAACCGGCCCTTCAATCGTTAAATCCGGAAAGGCATCGCAACGAACGAAACCGGACTCTACAGAAAGAACACCCCCATAAACCGTGACAGGTCCTGCAGTTCCTCACGGATGCATGTTAGAAAATCGTCATTCATTGGACCAATAAACATAATCTCAACCATATGATATGAAAGGATTTTCATTTCATAACCCATTCATTCCATACCGCATGATTCGAATCGTTAAATTCAATCAATCGAATGGAACCAAGCGCAAATCGTTAAATCGATCACGAAACGGGTCGCCCAATACCAAGCCAACATGCCTGCCACGCCAGAAGCTGATTCGCTGCCAGGAAGTGAACAGAAATGGGCGCACTCATGAAAGCCTGTCAGTCCCGACCCTCAGCGACGCGCCGCACGATTTGAAACCGCCAATCCTTGAATGCCCGTCATCGTGGCGCAGGCCGGGACCGAGTGCCTTCAACGGGTCCCGGCCTGCTGACAAGCCCGATGGAGCGACTCATATGGATCACTTCGCGAGGGAGAAGCGAGCGATGTGAAGTGCACGTGCAAGCCGCCGGGTTCCGGCTGAAGGTTCTGGCGGATCGGATCGGCCGATACAATGAGCGATTGTCCCCGCCGCGACTCTTCCCATGCTTTCTCCGCGATTCCTGCTGCTGTTGTTCTCCTGCGTGTTGCTGCCGCCTGCACGTGCGCAAAGCGCGGCCGCGGTGCCGACCCACCTGCTGTTCGACAACGAGATCCGTCGCGTGGTCGCGGAGACTGAAGTGCCGGGTGCGGCGTACGCCATCGTCGTCGATGGGCGTATTGAAACCGCGCGCGGTTTCGGCGTGCGCGAGGTCGGTGGCCGCGAACCGGTCAACGCCGACACGGTGTTCCGCATCGCCTCGGTATCGAAAACCTTTGCCGCGCAGCTCGCTGCGATGCTGGTCGACGAAGGG
>JBEBXZ010000035.1:0-9022 GCA_040391335.1 Dokdonella fugitiva
GTCATCCGCGAGGAAGGCGATGCGGAGACGCTGAGCCGCGGTGGACTGCGCGAGGACGAGGATATCTTCGCCTCGGTGTGGAAATCGCTGCGCAACCGCTGGACCTGGCTGGCGGTGAACCTGGTCACGGCCTTTATCGCCTCGCGGGTGATCGGTCTGTTCGAAGGCTCGATCGAGAAACTCGTCGCGCTCGCGGCATTGATGCCGATCGTTGCCGGCATCGGTGGCAATTCGGGCAACCAGACGATCACGATGATCGTGCGCGCGCTGGCGCTCGGTCAGGTCAGCCCCTCCAGCGCCAGGCGCCTGTTGCGCAAGGAAGTCGTGGTGGCCGTGCTGAATGGCCTGATCTGGGGCGGGGTGATCGGTCTGGTGGCGTGGCTGCTCTATGGCAGCGCTGCGCTCGGCGCGGTCATGACTGCCGCGATGACGCTGAATCTGCTGCTCGCCGCACTGATGGGCGTGCTGATTCCGATGACTCTGATCAAATATGACCGCGACCCGGCGATGGGCGCGAGCGTGATGATTACCGCGCTCACCGACAGTGGTGGTTTCTTCATCTTCCTGGGCCTTGCGACGCTGTTCCTTATCTGAGGCATGGCCGCGTGCGTGCCGTGATGCCGGACAGACGGCTAAACTGCACGCTCGCCCATTGCCCACGACCTGATGTCTCGCAACGTCTACCGCTTCGACAACTTCCAGCTCGATGTCTCCGCGCGGGAACTCGTCTCGCACGGGGAACGCATCGTCCTGCCCAGCAGTGCGTTCGATTGCCTGGCGTATCTGGTCGAACATCGTGACCGCGCGGTCGGTCGTGACGAGCTGATCTCGGCGATCTGGGGGCGCTCCGACGTCACTGACACCCAGCTCGGCCAGGCGATCGTGCGTGTGCGCAGCGCGCTCGGCGACACCGGGCGCGAACAGCGTTTCGTGCGCACCGTGCCGCGCTTCGGTTATCGGTTTGTCGCGGATGCCGTGGTCGAAGCGGATGCGGTCGAGCCATCGCCCACCGTCACGCCGTCGTCGTCTGGCGGGGAAACACCGGATTCCACGCTGGCCGATGCCGTGCCGGCGGCTGAAGCGCTGGTGAAAGCAACGACGCCATTGCAAGGCATCGGCGACCCGGAACAGGCTGGCCCATCGCCACGAGCTGCGCGACGCCGGCTCCAGGCGTTCATCGGGCTCGGGCTGGTGGTCCTTGCATTGGCGGCATGGCTTGCATTGCGAACGCATCCGGCACTGGATGACGGACTGCCTGCTGCGGCGCCGACGAGTGCACGGATGGCTGGCATGCCGGCTGCGACGCCCGCGTTGCCGGCGATCGTCTGGCCGGCATCGGTCACGGCGGAGGGCGACTGGGCCTGGCTGCGACTCGGGATCATGGATCTCGTCTCGAACCGCCTGCGCGCCGGAAAATTGCCGACCGTGCCGAGCGACAACGTCGTTGGCATCGTGCGCGCCGAGGCCGAAGGCATCGCACCGGTGTCCGGCGTGCCGCTGGTGTCTCCCGACGCATTGCGCATCGAGCCGGTGGTCGAGCGCGATGGCGGCCTGTGGAGCGTGCGCCTCCGTGCGCGCGGCGGCGGCCATGACCTGATCGCCGCGGCAACGTCCGACGACGTGCTGAGTGCGGCACGCAATGCGACCGATTCGCTGCTGATCAAGCTCGGACACGCTCCGCCGGCAACGGACGAAACGCAGGGGCGGGCGGTCGACGAGCTGGTGCAGCGCGCCAATGCCGCTTCCCTGGCCGGGCAGATCCAGCTTGCCGCGAACCTGATCGAGCAGGCGCCAGCTGCCCTGCAAGAGAATCCCGATGTCGGCTACATCCTCGCCAACGTCGAGTTGCGCGCCGGTCGCTACGCTGAATCGGAGCGGCGACTCGATGCCTTGCTGGCACGCGAGGACAGTCAGGCGGATCCGGTACTGCGCGGCCGCCTGCTCAATTCGCTGGCCGCGATCCATATCCGGCGTGACCAGATCGAAGCGGCGCAAGCGGCTTACGCGGAAGCCGAGAAGCTGCTCGTGGGGCGCGATGGGCGTGCCCTCGGACTGGCCAATCTGGGCCTCGGCCTGACGGCGGCAGTGCGGGGTGATATTGCCACCGCGATCGCGCGTCTCGGTCAGGCCCGCGTCGAGATGGAAGGCGCAGGCAACCTGCTCGGTGTCGCCCAGGTCGATGGAAATCTTGCCGCGATCGACGTCATGCGCCATCGCCCAGCCGATGCCTTGCGCCGTCTGCTCGATGTCGAGACGCGCTTCGGCCAGCTCGCCGCACAGGAGGAAATCACCTTCGCGCGGATCGCCATCGCCGACGCTCATCTGCAACTGCTGGAACCCGATCAGGCCCGCGTGGCGATCGACCGCTGCTGGCCCGTGCAGGAGCATGTCGCAAACGAGCGCATGCGCTGGGAAGTGGTCGCGACGCGCGCCCAGGTGCTCGCCGCCCAAGGCCATCTCGGCGAGGCCGATGCCTTGCTGGTCAATCTGCAGCAGGATTCCGATCCGGTAGAGGATGCCGGCGTTCGCGCACTCGGGCTCAGCATTGCCGCGCGCATCGCTGCCTGGCGCGGGCTCGACGACCAGGCCGCGCGGCTCGCCCTGGCGGCAACCACGCCCGCGCTTGAAAATTACGCGACCGACAGTCGCGCCTATGCGTTGAACGGCATCGTGCGCCTGCGCGCGCTGCGCCGCAGCGGTGGGGTGGCCGAAGCCGCCGTCGAGACCGCTCGACATGCAGCCTGGCTGGAAGCGAACGCGGACGAATGGCATCTGGCCTGGGCCGAGCTTGCGCGAGCCGAGCAAGCCTGGGCCGAAGGGCGGCGTGCCGACGCGGTGTCGTTGTTCGATTCGGCGTTCAGGCGCATCCAGCATTTCGCGATTCCGGAAGACCTCGTCGCGATTGCACAACCCTACATCCTTGCCCTGATCGACCAGGGCGATGTCGCCCACGCGGGCACGATCGCCGGCACGATCGCGACCTGGGCCGATCGCGACTTCCGCGTCGCCTGGGCACAGGCGCGGCTCTATCGCGCGCTCGACAAGCCCGCGGCAACGCGCCAGGCCACCGAACGTGCGCTGCAACTGGCCGGCGAGCGCGCCTTGCCGGGCGAGCGGCGAGCGGTTGTGCCGGAGTCTTCGAGGCGATAGCAGCCGTTTCGCGGCGGGATTTCATCCGCGGCGGCGGCATGGTCGTCGGCGATCGAATCCGGTCCCAATGCAGGGCTGGTTCATCAGCTGCATGCAGGCTCCCATTGCCCGCATCGTCGCAGGTGAAGGCGGGCATCGGTCGGCCAGATCGATGATTCTGCGGGCATTACGAATGTTTCTGAATTTTGTCCGAATGATTTCCGTATGATGATGATCGGCTTGCGGAACGCACCAGGGGTGACGCCTCCGGATACTCGAACCGTCTGCGAAGAGCTCCATCGCAGCGGCATCCCCGGCAGGCCGGGCGATGCTCGGGGAGCGGTTCTACTGCCCAAGCGTGAGGAATCCGATGCAACTCAAGACTTTGTTCCGGGGAGTGATTCCCGTCGCCAGCCTGTTGCTGGCTGGCGTCGTATCCGCCCAGACCACTGCGGTGGTCACTTTCGATGATGGTTGGCAGGGCTGGAACGCACCGTTCCCGTCCTCGGGCGGCACGACGATCGAGGCCAAGGGCGGCAATCCGGCAGCACATGCGTACACCAATGCCGGCTTGTATGAACTGACCTACTGGATCGATGACATCTTCGGCGGCACGTCGCCGTTTCTCGGCAATCTGGCCCAGCACGAATCCATCACGTTCAGCATCGACGTGAAAGTCGAGAGCATCGCGGTCAAGGGCACCGAAGTGACGCGCCCGCTGATCGTCAGCTTCCGTCGCTACAGCTCCAATGCATCGGTCTGGCATGTGCTTGGTGAACTGCATGAGGGGCAGGACTGGACGACCTATACGGTGACGTTCGATCCACGCGAAACCGCCTTGCCGCAGGGCTGGGGCGGCACCGGCGCCGATGATCCGGAGACGGGTGCGCCGATCCTGCCGAATGGCGTCACGTTCACGTCGGTTCTCGCCGAGGTCAACGAGGCGACCGTATTCGCCCAGATTCCCTACCAGAGCTACGACCCGGCCGATTTCAAGCTGCGCATCGACAACCTGCGCATCGTGCACGACAGCGCGCCGGTGGCCGCCACGCCGCCGCAATATGAACTGATCGATCTCGGCACCTTCGGCGGCGAGCTGGCGAATGCCAATGCGATCAATGACGCGGGTAGCGTGGTGGGTGTCGCCATGAATACTTCCTGGCTCGAGATGGCATTCCTCTGGCGCGATGGCATCATGAGCGAACTCGGCTCGCTGATGCCGGGCGAAGGAAAAGGTTTCGGCGTCGCACGCGCGATCGCTGCCAATGGAAACGTGGCTGGCTACAGCATGGCGCCGATGCCAGGGAATCCACAGGCATCGGTCGCGCATGCATTCTACTGGACCGAGCAGGACGGCATGATCGACCTGACGCCCGATACCCAGGGCATGTCGGTCGCGTGGGGCGTCAATTCGGCGGGCCAGGTGGTTGGCCAGTACAGGGGCGCGTTCCTGTGGACGGCGCAGGACGGCATCACCGATATCGCGCTGCCCGATGGCGATGGTGGCGGCCAGGCCGAGGCCATCAGCGAGAACGGATTGATTACGGGCTGGGAATGGACCACGTCCAACGAACTGGCCGGCTGGGTGTACGACACTTCCAACGCGACGATGCGCAAGCTGCCCGCGCTCGGCGCGCTGGCCCGTTCGGAAACCCGCGACATCAATACTTCGGGGAACGTGGTTGGTTTCAGCCGCAGCGATGAAATCGGAGGGCGTCCCGTCCTGTGGAAGGCCGACAACACGATCGTCGATCTCGGCTACATGCCGATCCCCGATTACAGCCAGGGCCAGGCGAACGCGATCAACGACAGCGACTGGATCGTCGGCCGCGACGACTATGACGGCTGGTCCGAAGACCCGAACCGCGGCTGGCTGTGGATTGAAGGGACCAAGTACGAACTGAAATCGCTGGTCGCGGACCAGGCCGTGGCCGATGAGTGGGAAGCGCTCGCTCATCCGCTTGGCATCAACAACAACGGCGAGATCGTCGGTATCGGCATCCACAACGGCGTGCCGGGGCGTGCCTTCCTGATGCGCCCGATCGTGCCGGCGGCGGATGTGATCTTCCAGAACGGTTTCGACGCGGACTAGGCGTCGACTGCCCGGGTTCGACTGCAACCCTGTTGAACAGGTGAGTCATGCCCGCCGTGCGCATGCGCGGCGGGCTGTCCCTTCGGCAATGCACAAACGCGACTTCGTGCATTTTCCAGTCGAGGACATCCCGATCCTCCCCGCGACTCAGCCCGAACGTCGTGGAAACCGATAGATCACGCTGCCAGCCAGAACCGCGATGGCTACCGCGATCAGGTTGCCAAGGCTGGCGCTCAGCAGCAGGCCCAGCGACAGCGCCAGGGCCGCCAGCGGAATCAGTGGGCCGCCGGGCAGGTGCAGGGCATCAGCGGATTCGCCGAGGCGTCGTTGCAGCACCAGCACGGCTGCGCTGGTGCTGATGTAGCCGAGCAGTCGGGTGACCATCGACAGCAGGGCCAGTTGCACGAACGAACCCGTCAGCGCCAGTCCCAGCGCGAGGAGGCCCTGCACGGCAATGGCAACCGCCGGTGTGCAAAAGCGCGGATGCACGCGGGCGAGAATGCGTGGGCCGTAGCCATCGACCGCCAGCGTATGCAGGAAGCGGGGACCCAGCAGCATGGTGCCGTGGCAGGTGCCGAAGATGGAGATCGCAGCGCCGACGGTCAGCAGCAGGGCCAGTCCTTCACCACCGAACAGGGCAGCGGCATCGGCCAGTGGCGTGCTGGAACTGGCAAGGCCGGGCAGCGTGCCCTGCGCCACCCATTGCACGCCGGCATACAGCCCCGTCACCACCAGGATCATCGTCAGCAGCGCAAACGGCACGTTGCGCCTGGGGTTGTGGTATTCGCCGGCGGCGACCGACAGGTTTTCGAAACCGGAATACGCGAACAGCAACAACAAGGCTGCTTCGCCGATCTGATGGTAGCCGAGCACACCGGGTGCGGGGCCGCCGAAAGCCAGTCCCCAGTCCGCGTGGAACAGGCCGATGAACACGAACAGCAGCAGTGGCAGCAATTTGCCGACTACGAGTACCGCGGTGAAGCGCGCGGCCCAACTGACGCCGACGATGTTGATCGCCGTCAACAGCAACACCGAGCCTGCGATGACGGCGACGCGTCCAGCGCCGACGCCCGCAGAAGTCCAGAAGCGCGCCAGGGCATCAGCCAGCCCATTGCCGAGTGATGCTGCCGTTGCGACGCGCGTCAGCCAGATCGTCCATGCCACCTGGAAACCGGCGAACGGACCGAATGCGACCCGTGCGTAAAGCGCGCTGCCGCCCTGCTGCTCGAAGTAGCTGGCTGCCTTCGCATAGCACAGCACCAGCAGGCTCACCGTCATGCTGGCCAGCAGCACGCCCCAGACGCTGAAAGGGCCGAGCAGAGCGAAAGCGGTGGCAGGCAACAGGTAAACGCCACTGCCGACGACGCTGTTGATCGATAGCCCGAGGATCTGCCAGCGACCGACCGCGCGCAGCAGGCCGGGAGGAGAGTCCGAAGTGGGCGTGGCAGCAGTCATCGTTGTCCTGTCGTGGATAACAAGGATGCGCCGGCTGATGCCCACCGCAACAGCGCGACTATACCTGCCACGAACGCCGGAACCCGGCTGCGCGCAACATGCGGGCCGAGCGGCTCAGTCGCTATCGGATCGCGGTGCGAGCAATACGGCGATAGCGGCGCGCGTGTGACGACGTGTATCCACGCAGAGTGCATCGACCACGCGCTGGGCGAAGTGCCCGGGATCTCGCCGCGAACGTCGTGCGAGCCACCATGCCACGATCATGGCAATGGTGCCGACGGCGATACCCACCGGCCATGGCATGCGCGTCGTGAGGTCGATTCCGAACACGCCCTGGCCGATCACGAGCGTGAGCGGTATCGCGAGCAGCGGCGCGATCACCAGCAGGCCGCGCGCGAAGCGCTCGCGCTGGCTCGCCATCCATTCGAGGCGTTCGGCGAGAAACGATGGGGTCGCCGCGAGATCGAGCCTTGCGAGCGCACCGAGATGGGCGATGTTCGCGACCATGATGGCGACGCAGGCCAGATGCAGCAGCACTCCGCTCGCGATCAGCAGCGGCATTCCGCCGTGGGTGATGTTGAACGTCGCAAGCAGGATGATCGGCACGATGGCCAGCGCGATGCCGGACTTTTGCGCACGCTTGAGCCGGCGCAGCGGCATTGCGATGCGACCTGCCTGTTCGAGACGCCGGGTTCGTGTGGCGAGGATCTGTGAAACCTCGTTGGTGTCGAGTTCATCGCGCAGGTGCGCGTAGGCGTTCCAACTGCCTGCAGCGGCGTTCCAACTGCGCCCGGCGGCATCGTCGATGAACTGCGCGTAGCCGGAAGAATCGCGAAAGTGCCGGTCGATCATTCGTCCTAGCCAGAAGCCGAGCGGAATGATCGCGATGCCGAGCGCGAAATTGGCCGCGAGCACGCTCCACGGCAGCGCACGGTACAGATCAATGCCGAACACGCCTCGGAATGTGACCAGTACGAACGGCGTCCACAGTGCGACCGCGAGCAGCAGGATCATGCCGGTCGTGCGCAGGCGCCGGCTGCGCACGCCGGCGATGCTGGCGCGTACTTCGACGACCGGTGCATCAAAATCGAGACGACGCAGCACGCGCCATTCGTTGATATCCGTCGCGACCTGCACCGAAAGCCCGAGCAGCAGCGCGATCGCACTGAGCAGATAGGGAAGGTCGCCGCCCTGCGCGAAGGTGAAAACGAGAAGTGCCGCGACCGCCGCTGCGTCGAAGATCAGCGACACGAACAGCCAGCGCGAGTGACGCCGGAATGCCGACCGCATGCGATCCGACAAGGTGCGGCGCAGCGCGGCGACGTCGAGTTCGAGGCTTGCATCGAGGCGGTCATCCAGCGCGTGCCATTGGCCGCGCAGGACATCGAGATCGAGTTCGTTGTTCATTCCCGTGTTCCTCCGGCAGCGTGGTTGCGCTGCAGCTTCTGCTTGATGCGATTGATGCGCGTTGCGACGTTGCCGGGACTGATGCCGAGCGTGTCGGCGATCTCGTCGTGGCCGTAACCTTCGAGATAGAGCAGGATCAGCGCACGGCTGATCTCGTCCAGTTGGGCAAGCAGTTGCTGCAACGCATGCAGGTCTTCGCCGGCCCCTTCCATGACGCGATCGGCGGCAGCGAGATCCATCGTGAAATCATCGAGCGGCAAGGCGTCGCGAATGCGCCGGCTTTCGCCACGGTGGAACGAGATCGCCACGTTCACCGCGATGCGATGCATCCAGGTCGAGAAGCTCGCGCGCGCATCGAAACGTTCGAATGCGCGCCACAACTCGACGACGATCTCCTGGATCAGGTCGCCGCGATCCTCGCGCCGCGAGCAATATGCGTTTGCAACCTTGTAGAGGACGCGCCGGTGCGGTTCGAGCAGGGCGACGAAGCGTTCCTGTTGATCGATAGTGGTCACGGCGCTCCTGTGCGCAGCGGGGGATGAGTGGCTACCGGAACGTTATTCGCCAACAGGACAGCAACTATCACAGCTTGCAGAAAATATTCTCAGGAGATCCGGCTCGATGTTGTGCGCATCCGCGTGACAATCACCGCGACGGAAACGAAAAAGCCCGGCGCAAGGCCGGGCTGGTCTTCGATCGAAGGCCACAATCAGTCGAGGATGGCGGCGCGTTCGCGACGCTCGATGAGGCTCATGTCGGCCTGGTTGATCAGGCGCAGGTCACGCACTTCGTACGGCGCCTTCACGCCGGATTTCGCGATTTCGGCGGCATCGAAACGCAGGTCGATCGCACCGGCTCCGGCTTCCAGCCAGGTGGCGGAATGGGCGACCACGGCCGGGCGCAGCGAACCATCGGCTGCGGTTCCGTACAGCACGCCAG
>JBEBXZ010000036.1:0-8913 GCA_040391335.1 Dokdonella fugitiva
CGTACTCGCGTCGTGAGATGCGGCGGTCGCGATTGCTGTCGGCCATCTGGAAATCATTGGCGAGCAGGGCGTAGCCGCGCGCCTCGTCCTCACTGGCGAAACCGTCGTGATTGGTGTCGAGTGCATCGAATGCCGGGGCCGGGCCGGATGTTCGGTAGCTGGTTTCGCCGGTGCGGATGATGATGTTGTCGCGGCGTTCGGCGTAGCGTGCATCGCTGGAAATCGGGTCCTGGGCGGCGTGGACGCTGCCGAGCACGATGAGCGTGCCGAGGATGCTGGCGGAGAGGAAGGCTTTCATGGCAAGGGACTCCCGTCGTGCGGTTGTTGCGGAAAAGCAGATTCTCACCGCATAGGATTAACGAGGTCCCAACAGCGCGTTGCGGTACGCTATGGCGAAGCCCACCGGAGAACGACATGACCACCGCTTATGATTTTTCCGCGCGCGACATCGATGGCAACGAGCAGCCGCTTTCGAAGTTCAGTGGCGATGCATTACTGGTCGTCAATGTCGCTTCGAAATGCGGTTTCACGCCGCAATACACCGGCCTCGAAGCGCTGCATCGCGAGTACCACGACAAGGGATTCGAGGTGCTCGGATTTCCCTGTGACCAGTTTGGCCACCAGGAGCCCGGCGACGAGGCGGAGATCAAGAATTTCTGCTCGTTGACGTATGACGTGAGTTTCCCGATGTTCGCCAAGGTCGACGTCAACGGCGACAAGGCGCATCCGCTGTACGCGTGGCTGAAGAAGGAAAAGCCGGGCCTGCTCGGGATCGGTGCGATCAAGTGGAATTTCACGAAATTCCTGATCGATCGCAACGGCAACGTGATCACGCGCTCTGCGCCGACCGACACGCCCGAGTCGATCGGCAAGGACGTGGCGGCCCTGTTGGGTTGATCCGGAGCCCGCGTTCAGAACGCGGGCAATACCGCGCCGTGGTATTTACGCGCGATGAAGTCGCGCACGTCGGAACTGGTCAGCGCGGCGGCCAGCTTCTGCACCGCGGGCGCGTCGCGATTGTCGGGACGTGCGACGAGATAATTCACATACGGTGAGTTGGCGTCTTCGATTGCCAGCGCATCTTTTGTCGGATCCAGTTTCGCGTCGAGTGCGTAGTTGGTGTTGATCAGGGCGAGATCGACCTGGCCGAGGATGCGCGGCAAGGTCGCTGCCTCGATTTCACGGAACTTGAGCTTCTTCGGATTGCTCTCGATGTCGCGCAGGGTCGACAGCGGATTGGCCGGATCCCTGAGCGTGACCAGGCCTGCTTTCGCGAGCAGTAGCAGCGCGCGGCCGCCGTTGCTTGCTTCATTCGGAATCGCGACGTTGGCGCCTTCCGGCAAATCGGCAAGCGACTTGTGCTTCGTCGAATACGCACCAAATGGCTCGATATGCACGCCGACCACGGTCACCAGATTCGTGCCCTTGCCCTTGTTGAATTCATCGAGATAGGGCTTGGTC
This sequence comes from Dokdonella fugitiva, assembly GCA_040391335.1. GTDB lineage: Bacteria > Pseudomonadota > Gammaproteobacteria > Xanthomonadales > Rhodanobacteraceae > Dokdonella > Dokdonella fugitiva_A. Next base: position 1,462 of record JBEBXZ010000036.1, read on the forward strand.
TGGAAATAGTTCACATCGAGCCGCTTCTCGGCGACCTGGATGTTCGGCTGCACGTAATCGGTGAACACCTTGATCCTGAGATCGACGCCTTCGGCGGCGAGTTTCGGTTTGATGAACTCGAGAATCTCCGCATGCGGCACGGCGGTCGCGGCGATATTCAGCGTTTCCGCGGCCGAAGCGGATAGCGAGCCGAGCACGGCAAGAATCGAAAACAGGTATTTCATCGGGCAGTTCCGGCGCAGGTAAAAGAGGTCGCGGATCGTCTCATCCCTCCGTCGCCCCGGCTATTCCGCATGGGAACGACGTTATACCGCGCCAGCATGAACGCCGTGCGTTAACGCCGGCTGAAATGAGCGACGAGGCGGTCGCCGAGCATCTGCAGAACCTGCACGAGCACCAGCAGCAAGGCGACGGTGATGACCATCACGTCGGTCTGGAAGCGCTGGTAGCCGAAACGCACCGCGAGATCGCCAAGTCCGCCCGCGCCGATCACGCCGGCCATTGCGGTGTACGACACGAGCGCGATCGCGGTCACCGTGATGCCGGCGATGATGCCGGGCAGGGCCTCCGGCAGCAGCGCGCCGGTGACGATCTGGCGTGTCGTCGCGCCCATGGCCTGGCAGGCCTCGATGATGCCGCGATCCACTTCGCGCAATGCGGTCTCGACCAGTCGCGCGAAGAACGGCGCGGTGCCGACAACGAGGGGCGGAATCGCGCCGGCCACGCCCAGCGAAGTGCCAACGAGTTGCACGGTGAACGGGATCATGACGATCAACAAAATGATGAACGGTACCGAGCGCAATACGTTGACGAGCACCGAAAGCACGTTGTGCAGCGCGCGCTGCTCGAGCAACTGACGCTTGCCGGTCAGGAACAGCAGTACGCCGAGGGGCAGGCCGAGCAACACGCTTGCCAGCAGCGAACCACCCAGCATCAGCGCGGTATCGAGGCTGGCGATGCCGATCTCGGTCCAGTCGATATTCCCGAACATCGCATCCATCAGCGAAGCTCCTCGACGTCGACACCGGCAGCCTTGAACATCGCGATTGCGGCATCGCTGTCGCCGCCACTCAGGGCGAGCGTCAACTGGCCGTACGGCGTGTCCTTGATGCGATCGATGCGTCCGGAAAGAATGCTCAGGTCGATGCCGCTGTCGCGTGCGACATGTCCGAGCAAGGGTTTATAGGTCGCTTCGCCACGGAACGTGAGGCGCACGACGCGACCTTGCGCATGTTGCAGGTCATCCAGTCGCTCGCGTTCATCGACATGCTCGGACTCGAGCACGAATCGCTGGGCGGTGACGTGTTGCGGATGCAGGAAGACGTCGGCGACCGCGCCGCTTTCGACGAGATGGCCCGCATCGAGCACCGCAACGCGATCGCAGACGCGGCGCACGACATCCATTTCGTGCGTGATCAGCACGATGGTCAGGCCGAGTTCGCGATTGATGTCCGACAGCAGTTGCAGCACCGAAGCCGTGGTTTGCGGATCGAGCGCACTGGTGGCCTCGTCGCACAGCAGGATCTTCGGCGCGCAGGCCAGTGCACGCGCGATGCCGACGCGCTGCTTCTGGCCGCCTGAAAGCTGCGACGGATATTTCGTGGCGTGTGCCGAAAGGCCGACGCGATCGAGCAGTTCGGTGACGCGCTGGTCGATGAGTTTCGACGAGCGCGTGCCGGCAAGGCGCAGCGGGAATGCGACATTCTCGGCGACCGTTTTTGCCGTCAGCAAATTGAAATGCTGGAAGATCATGCCGATGCGCCGGCGCAGCGTGCGCAGGCCGTTGCCATCGAGCGCAGTGACATCCTCGCCATCGACGATGAGATGGCCGCCACTGGCAGGCTCGATGCCGTTGATCAGGCGGATCAGCGTGGATTTCCCGGCGCCGGAATGGCCGATGATGCCGAACACTTCGCCGCTCTCGATGCGCAGGTCGAGCGGATGCAGGGCGACGACGGACTTGCCGTCAACCGGATAACTCTTGGTGGTCGCCTGGAATTCGATCATGGGGAATTTTCGCTGTCGCGATCCGTTGCGGGAGCGAACGGAACCGCGGGATGTGGCGACAAGGTCTGTTGCCAGCGTTCGAGCCTGGCTTCGATGCTGCGAGAACTGGAAATCTGCGGTTCCGAGTGCTGCTCGACTTCGTCGCGCTGCTCCCATTGCGCCACCGTGTCGCGCGCGATCGCGAACGCGTCGGGAATCGATGTCGTCTGGTTCAATGCTTCGGCCAGAAACGCCTTGCCAAAATAGGTGATCTCCGATTCCGAGCCGCAACCAAACGAGGTTCGATCGGCACGCGCGGCGGCAATGACGAGCGTTGAATCGTCGCGCAATGCGTCGATGAATCCACCGGAGTAGCAGGCATTCACGACCAGCACTTTCCAGCGGATCGATGGCGTCGTCTGCAGCGCGTAGGCGAGATCCTCGGGTGCAATCTGGTTGAGTGGAAGGGGATCGAGTCCGACATACAGCAGGTGATCCTCGGAGCCATGCGAGGTGAGATAAACGAACAGGATGTCTTCGCCGGGATCCATGCGGCTGGCGATGCCAGCAAGCACGCGGCGCAGGTTCGTGAAGGTTGCCAGTGGGCGCATGGCGACGGTCGCCGGATGGTTTTCGAGCACCACCACATGACCTTCCGCGTTGAAGCGCGAGGCGAACAGACGCTCGACGTATTCGGCTTCGTTGCGAAATACGCTTTCGCTGCCATCGCCGGCGAAAGCGAGGACATACAGGTTGGGTGCGCCGGGCGTGCGTGGCGTCAGCGCGGCGAGCGCTTCATCGACCAGGCGACCTTGCTCGTACATCACCGCTTCCGCATCGAAATCCTCGTAGGCGTCATCGTCCTGGTCGAATCCGCCGCTGGTGATCGCGTCGGCATTCGCCTGTGCCATGGCCTGTGCGCCAATGCGGTCATGCGCAATGATCGGTGCGTTCGGCAGTCCCCACCATGGCGCTGCGCAAACGAGGAATGCGAGCACAGCCGCAGCGAGATTGATCGACCAGCGACGTGGACCGAGCCAGCGCGCGAGCGCGACCAGTACAAACAGCCACCACGCGCGCGACAGCCAGACAAGACCCAGCGCAAGCCCGATGCTGCCCTGCGTGAAGAACCAGCCCGCAAGGACCTGCAGGGGCCAGTGGATGAAGACTGAAGTGAAGATGGTCGCCGCCAGCGCGAGCGTCGCCACGCCCCAGACGATGCCCGGGCGCTTGGCAACGCGCGACAACAGCCAGGCGGCAACCAGGGTCAGCAGCGAGTCGGCCAGTACGCCGACCACGCCATAACCGACAAAGCTGCGCGGCGGTCCGGCCTGCACCCATGCGCGAAACGTTTCCGCGGCGAGATAGGCCAGCAACAAAATGACAAATGTACCGGCCCCGTAGCCAGCGGGATTGCTGCGCGGTCGGCGCAAGGCGGTGAGGCGCAGGCCGTCGGCCAGCGCGGACCCTGTCGGATGCATGATTCAGAATGCTTCGGGATGGATCGCGTCGAAATCCGCAACGCAGATGTGCCGGCTCTCGACCGGACACACGCCCGGCGCGCGCGCCAGCAGCGTCGTCTTCATGCCGGCGGCCCGTGCGGCGTCGAGTTCTTCGGCGATATCCGAGAGGAACAGGATCTCGTTCGCCGGAAGTCCGATCGCTTCGACGATGCGCAGATACGAAGCCGATTCGCGCTTGGGGCCGGTTTGCGTATCGAAGTACGCGGAGAACAAGGATCCCAGATCACCCGCCTCGGTATGCCCGAACAGCAGCTTCTGTGCCGGCACCGAGCCCGAGGAATAGACGTACAGCAGGATGCCGGCCGCTTTCCACTCGCGAAGGCGACGTGCCGCGTCCTCGTAGATGTGCGCGCGGAAATCGAGGTCGCGATAGCCGTCGGCCCAGATCATGCCCTGCAGCGCCTTGAGTGCGGTCGACTTGCGGTCGCTGTCGATCCAGCTGATCAACAGCTCGATGATTTCCTGTTCGCTGGCGGAGACGAGTTCCGCCTCGCGTGCAGCCTCGTGCAGCCAGTGCTGCACTTCGGGCGTATCGGCATGGGTCACCACGAATGCGGGCAGGCGCTCGCGTGCATACGGGAAGAGGACGTCCTTGACGAAGCTGATCGAGCTGGTAGTGCCTTCGATATCAGTGAGGATCGCGCGGATGGATGACATGGTGTGGCCTCGCTGCAGCAGCAGGAACGAGAAGCCTAACAGGCTCGTCATCCAGCGGCATCGACAGAAAAAAAGAAGAAGTGACCGGTGATGGCTTCGCGCGGCGTCTTAGGTGTTGGGAGTACACAGCGCTGCTGCGAGGCTTTTCCCATGAGGCGGCGACAGCGCGACAGTGTCGATCCGGTACACCCCAGCCGGATCGGAAGGAGCACGCCACGCATACCAAGATGCGTGGCGCGCTCCGGTTTTCATGCGGGTTCCGCGTGCGGCGACATGCGCGGGAAGCTCCGTGCGATATCGTCGCCGGTGAAATCGGCAACCCATCCAGCAGGATTGTTGAACAGGCGGATCGCGACGAAGTACGGCGATTCGCTCATGTCGAACCAGTGCCGGGTGCCATCCGGCACGCCGATCAGATCGCCTTTCTCGCAAAGCACGTCATAGACCTTGCCTTGCACGTGCAGCGTGAACTGGCCGGCGCCTGCCACGAAGAAGCGCACCTCGTCTTCGGCGTGCGTATGTTCACTGAGGAATTTCTCGCGGAACGCGGCGCGATCCGGATGATCCGGGGTCAGGCTCACCACGTCGACGGTCTGGTAGCCTTCTTCGCGCTTGAGGCGTTCGATGTCCTCGCGGTATGCCGCGATCACCTCGTCCTGGCTGGCGCCAGGAGCAATCGGCTGCGCTGCTTCCCATTGCTCGAAGCGCACGCCGATCGCCGCCAGTTCGCGCGAAATGTCCGCATGCGCGGTGAATGTCGCCAGCGCGGCGCTGCCATCGCGCTCGTCGAAAATTCGCAGTTGGCTCATCGGGACAACCTCCTCAGGTCAAGCTCACAGTTCAGCAGAAACTCGAAAGCCTCGATATGACGTTTGGTTTCCGGCATATCAACGCCCCAGGCATAAATGCCGTGGCCATCGATCAGGTAGCCATGCAGGGGCTTGCCGGCATCGAGCCAGGCGTCGACTTCGGCGACCAGTTCGTGCATGTCCTGCGTGTTGGCGAACACCGGAAGATCGAGCACGCTTTCGTGCGTCGTGTAGCCGGAGATGGCTTTCTGCAGTTCCCAGCCTTCGAAGCGCACGACACCGTCCTTCGCATACAGGCGTGAAGCCACGCTTTGCGCACGCGAATGCGTATGCAGGACCGCGCCCGCGCCGGGAAACCGGCGATAGATCTGGGTATGCAGGGCGGTTTCCGCGGAGGGGCGCGCATGGGTCGCGACCGGCTGGTTGTCGTAGTCGACGACCATGATGTCCTCCACGCGCAGATTGCCCTTGTCGCGACCGGAAATCGTCACTGCGGCATGCTGTTCGTCGAGGCGCATCGAGAAATTGCTGCTGGTTGCCGGCGTCCATCCGAGTGCTGCGAGTTCGCGACCGGCGTCGGCAATGATGCGGGCTTGCTCCGCGAGTTTCGCGGCATCGTAGGGCAGGGTGTTGATAGCGGACTCCGGGTGAATGGCCATCCAAAAACGGCTGCGACTATACGCGAACGAGGCTGAAGGCGCAGTCGTGCCGCTGCCGCCAGTCTCGCCGTCTGCGACGCAGGGCTGCGATGATCGCCGCTTGTTTCCGGCGAGCAAGGTCCTGTGATCGATAATCCCGTTCTTCCATCCATCCTGGCGTTGTTCGTCGGAATCGTGATCGGCTCGCTCGTCTTTGGCTGGCTCGGTCGGCAATGGGCCGCACGCGCTGCGACACAGGCCGCCTTGCAGCGCGAACCGGAAATCGTCGGCTTGCGCGAGCAGCGCGATGCTCTCGCACAGCGGGCAGAGGAGGCGCGTACTCGCCTCGAACGCGGGGAGCGCGAGCGCGCACTGGGCGAGCAGCGTCTGGCGGGTGTCGCCGGACTGGCTGCCGAGCGCAAGGCCGAAACCGAACAGCTTTCCCGGCAGTTGACGGAGCTGCATACGCGTCACGATCTGATCCAGCGCGAGCTGCTGCAGCGTACGGCGGAGCATTCCGCACTCAAGGCGAGCGCGCATGAGCAGGCCCTGAGCGCGAATGAAAAGCTGGCCCTGCTCGATCAATCCGAGTTGCGTCTGCGTGATGCGTTCCAGAATCTCGCCAACCAGATCCTGGATGCCAAGGCCGAGCGTTTCCGCGAGCAGAATGCCGAACACCTCGGCGGCCTGCTCGATCCGCTCAAGTTGCAGCTCAGGGAGTTCCGCGAGGCGGTGACGCAGACGCATGCCAGCGAACAGCGCGAGCGCGGCATGCTCGCGCAGGAAATCCGTTCGCTCAAGGAGCTCAACCAGCGGATCAGCGAAGATGCGATCAATCTGACGCGCGCGCTCAAGGGCGATGCGCGAGTGCAGGGCGCGTGGGGCGAAATGGTGCTTGAGCGCGTGCTCGAGGCATCCGGCCTGCAGGCCGGGCGCGAGTATGAGATGCAGGCGAGTTTCAGTGATGAGGCCGGTGCGCGCCAACGGCCTGATGCGCTCGTGCGTCTGCCCGAGGACAAGGTCATCGTGATCGACGCCAAAGTGTCCTTGCTGGCCTGGGAGCGTTCGGTCGCCACGGCCGATGAACGCGGTCGTCAACTGGCGCTCAAGGAACACGTCGTCTCGCTGCGTCGGCATATCGATGGCTTGTCCAGCAAGAACTACTCGGGCATCGATGCCTTGCGCACGCTGGATTTCGTCTTGCTGTTCGTGCCGATCGAAGCGGCTTTCATCGAGGCGGTGCGCGCTGATGAAAACCTTTACACGCATGCGCTCGGCAGGAACATCTCGCTGGTCAGCCCGAGTACCTTGCTGGCGACCCTGCGCACGGTGGCGCATCTGTGGCGTATCGAGCGACGCAATGTGAATGCCGTGGAGATCGCTCGCCGCGCCGCCAACCTGCACGACAATTTCTGTCTGCTGGTAGGGGAACTGGAGAACGTCGGTAGCCAGTTGGAGAAAGCGCAGGCCGCACATGCCGGTGCGTTGCGACGCCTGACGGCGGGCGGCAAGGGCAGCGTGATGCTGCAGGTGCAGAGCCTTGCCGAGATGGGGGCACCGGTCCGGAAAACCTTGCCCGGCAAGCTGCTGGATGAAGCGGCCGGCATGGCCGGCGAAGGAACGGAAGCCGATGGGACGAGTGATCCAGTCTGAGCGGACCGGGGGCGGATTCAATCATGCGCCTCGACCTGCGCAGGCAGGCCCTGCTGAAGGATCCATCCCGCATCCATGCCGATGCGCGATGGATCTTCTGGTCGCGATGGCCGTTAACCGCCAAGCCCACCCCATTAAAATGCGGGTACAGAGGTGGCGGGAAACGGTGTCCAAAATAATAGCCAA
>JBEBXZ010000037.1:0-8884 GCA_040391335.1 Dokdonella fugitiva
CCCGCTTCGAGTCGTGTTCGTGGCTCTCGCGTGGGAATCCAACAGCATGCGGATTAACCACTGCCACTGGAGGGTGACTGGCCGCGGCGCCACGAGCGTGGCCTCCTATTCCCTGCGTGCCCGACCCACGGCCAGCGTCGCGATGCCGATAAGCTGGGAAGAACTCGGTCGCCTGAAGTCCAGTGGCGCGTTCACCCTTGGAAACACGTTGGCGCGCCTCAAGCGGCGCAAGGTGGATCCCTGGGCGTTGTTGCCCGGAACGCGTCAGGGACTGCCCTCGATCTAGACGAAGTCATGCTCCCGCTGGCGGCTTCATGCTACGGCCTTGCGGTTCTTGCTCGCGCCGCGGATGTTCGTTGCGGCAAGGAAGAACTGCAGCACGACGAGGGCATAAGCAGAGGTCGCAAGGCCCCAGACCACCCAAAGGACGTTGCTGAATAGAAAGATCCAGAAACAGCAGGCTCGCCGGCGCTTCTACGAGGACGCGACCATCCACGCCGCTGCGGGCCACTGGAGCCAGTCAACAGGCATGAAACGCAATCCCCGTCATGAATGGGAGGGAGGCTGGTCAGGAACGCTTCGAAATCCCTGCCGGTACCAGTCGAGGACAGCCTGCGGTGCCCTTCCTGCAAGTTCCAATCCCACAGCCTCGAAGGAATCCAGAACATTTCGCAGGACGGTTTCGAGGCGACGCGGCTCTCCATCATTGAAGGTGGCGAGTTCGATCGCGTCCAGCACGGACGCCGACCAGTCGAACAATGTCGCGTCGGCTTGCCATTGGGTACGAAGCCAGGTGGCCAGCGAGGCATGCACGACATGGCCTTCATCGCTTTCGAGATTCGAGATGGCGCGGAAGGCAAGCTCGCTGGAGCCCAGAAACCATTCGGTACGACCGCCTGCTGCCGAACGCACCGTGAGTGGAGGTTGGGCAGCGTTGTCCGCCAGCAACACCTTCAGGCGCTTTTCGATGGCGCGGGCATCACGTACGTGATCCATTTCGACGAGCGCCGACCGTTCGAGATCGAAAAGTTCGAAGTACCGGGAATGAAGCGCCCGCAACCTGGAAACGGGATCCCGAGAGAAGCCCACCTTGAGCAGGTCCCGTTCCCGGCATGGCAGGACGTAAACGAAGCAGCGCCCCTTTGACATCACCCGCCATGGCGTTTCTGAATCGATGCCTGGAAGATCGTTCATGGACGTGCCACGGCTTCTGCACCGGCTCCGCAACCCCTTTCATGATCACGTGCGGGACAAATGGGTGCGTTCAGCGACCACTGGAAAGCCAGCACGGTTATTTTTCCTTTGTCGATTTCCTGGCGGGCCTTCGCACCGTCTTTTCTGACGCCTGCGATTTTGCCTTCTTCGCCGGGGTGCGCTTCTTCGCGGAAATGCTCTGCTTCAACAGAGCCATGAAATCGACGACGTTCGTCGCGGCGTCTTCGGGCAGGCTGCGCCGCTCGTCGACCGCCTTGACCACCCCTTTGCTCTTCATGCGTTTCTGGATGACCTTCGTCAGCCGCTCGCGAAATTCATCCTTGTACTCGCCAGGCGCCCATTCGCCGCTCATCGACTCGATCAGTTGCTCGGCCATGGCGAACTCGGACTTGGAGATACGATAGGCAGCCATGCCGGATTCTGGAAACTTGTAGTCCTCCGCGGACACAAGCTCCTGCGGGTAGCGCAACAGGATCATCATGAGCGCATGCGACTGGGGAAGGACCGCGCACAAGTATTCGCGCGTACGGATCACCACGCGTCCGATACCGATGCGTCCTGTTTTGCGCAAGGTCTCGCGCAGCAAGACGTATCCTTTTTCGGCCTTCTTCCCCGCCAGCAGATAGTAGGGCTTCTCGAAGAACTGCGGAGCGATCGCTTCGTGATCCACGAATGCTTCGATGTCGATCGACTCGTGATTTTCCGCCGCGGCGGACTTTATGTCTTCCGGCTCGAGAACGACGTAGCTTCCCTTGTCGTACTCGAATGCCTTGACGATGTTCTTCCAGGGCACCTCGTCGCCTGTCTCCGCATTGACCCGCTCATAGCGGATCGGTTTCTCGTCCCGTGCATCGAGCATGCGAAAGTGCAGATCGATACGCCGCTCTCCGCTCATCACCGAAACGGGAACATTCAGCAATCCAAAGGAAAGCACTCCAGTCCATATCGGCCTTGGCATGTTCTTCTCCTGCTCCTATCCGCCAGTTTGGGAATGCGGTGCTTCGAGAGGCTTGGACTCGGGCGACTTGTCCTGTCTCAGGAATATCGACAGGACCACGAGCACGAGCACCGCAAGAAATTCACTCTGCCAGGTCTGCAGCGACTCGAACCAGAACTGGGCATCGCCGATGAACTGGAGGAGCGTAAGAGATGGCCGTCCTTCCATGGCACGAAGCGCATTCTCATGCGCCAGGCTTCCAAGCGCATGCCCGACGAGGGCTCCCGCGAACAGCGCCAGGAGAGCCAGCGACAGGGACGTCGCATACAGCCGTTTCCAGAGCCCTCCGACACGAAGAGGCCAGGGCTTCGGTCCGGCCTTGATCTCTTCATGCTCTTCTGCGGGATCCAGAGGTCTCGATTCTGCCGATCCGCGCTGACGCAGCCATACCGTCAGAAGCACATACATGCCCATCTGCAGGAATTCACTCTCCCAGTTCTCGAAAGTGGCCGAGAGGAAGTGGCCGCTCCGCGCGTATTCGACGAGATGCAAGGCAGGCCAGCCGTTTCGCTGCAGTTCGTCATTCCAGACCATCCAGCCGGCAAGCCACTGGCCGACGAGGCAGGCCAGAAAGATGGCGAGAAGGACGAGTGACAAACCATTCGCCTTCCAGAAAGAGCTGGTCATCGCCTTCGACATTCGCCGATCCTCCATTGCGCCGAGGATCATGTGCCGGGGCACGTGAACCCCGCATTTAGGCGTCGTCATGATTCCCGCTGCCACAATCACTCATCCTTTTCCTTGGCCCCGACATGCGGACGCCCGCCGCCCTTCTCATCATCGACGTCATTCATCCGTTCGCTTTCGACGGAGCAGGCGCCTTGCTCAGGCAGTCGCGACTGATAGTCCCCGCCATGCTTCGCGCACGCGCCGCGTTCGACCGTGCTGGATGGCCGGTCGTTTACTGCAATGACAATTTCGGGAAATGGCGATCCGAAGCTCGATCCATCATCGACTACTGCACCGCCAAGCAGCGCCCCGGCTCCGATTTCGTACAGGCCGTAATGCCGCGGCCCTCGGACTACTTCGTTCTCAAGCCCAAGCATTCGGCATTCCTGCTGACGCCCCTGGAAATGCTGCTGGACGAGTTTCCTGCCCGCCGCCTGTACGTCGCAGGCATTGCGGGTGACGCCTGTGTGGCGGACACCGCGACGGATGCAAACGCAAGGGGCTACGAAGTGAGCGGGGTGGGCGACGCAACCGCGTCGGAGTCGAAGGCCAGAAATGACCGCGCTCTTGCGTACCTCAGACAGCGCCACGCGGCACGCATCATTCAATCGGCGTCCGTGGCGCGCAGCCTGGACCGCTAGGCTGCGCCCGCCGTACCGGTCCAGAGGAAACGGGGGAGAACCCCTAAAGCCCAGGCTTCATCGGGTCATGAGCAATCCGACCTCACGCGTCCTCTCGCTTGGAGGGACGCTGGCGTGCGGCCTTGGCCCTGAATTTTCGGCTGGGTTTGGCTTGATCACGTGGAGCAGACGCAGGATCGGTTCTGGACTTGGCCACACGCTTCTTTCGCGCATGCACGGAACCGGCTTCATCGAGCGAGTGGGTGTGCTTGATCCCTCCTTCCTTCTCGGCAAGTTTCGCGAGGTGGCAATAGAAGCTGCGCAGGGTCGCCAGATCGTTTTCGTCGAGATCCTCGACAGCGACCACGCGGTTGCTCGCCCATTCATGAGCGGCGATCAGTTCATTGAGCTTGACGTGGATGGCGAGGCTGTCCTTGTTCTGCGATTGCTGGATCAGGAACACCATGAGGAACGTGATGATCGTTGTTCCTGTATTGATCACGAGCTGCCATGTTTCAGAGAAGCCAAAAAGGGGGCCCGAGGCCGCCCATACGAGGACCGACAGGACGGCCAGAGAGAACGCCCACGGTGAACCGGTCAATCGCGTCACAAGAGTTGCGAAGCGGTCGAAGATCGAATGGTGCCCGCTCAGCTTGATCAACGGCATATCGGCCATGTCCTGTTATCCCTGTTGTTCATTCGGATGAACGATTTACGTGTATAAAATATGTATTATTTCCATGAAATCATGGAACTACCTCGGCCATGCACGCTTCGACAAGTCACGTCGTTTCCTTGCTCGCCATTCATAGCGCCAAGGCTCTGAATCACCGGCAACTCGGGCAAGGGGCACGACCGCCGAGGTGATATCGCCGTTCACGTCCCGCTCGGCAACGAGGCGGCACATTCGGATGCGATGTCAGATCTTGCGGAGCCCGAATATTCTCCTCCGCGCTTGTTCCTCTTCCCTCTTCCACGCGATAAGGAGCACGTCATGCCCAGCAAGAAGGCTTCCGGCACGGTTGCCCGGCAACGTCGAGTGCAGGTCGAATCCCTCGCCGCTTCGCCCGCAAAGAACCCACGGAAAAAGAAAGCGCCGGCCACGAGCGTCGCACCCCAACCGGTGTCGCCATTTCCCAAGCAGCACCTGCGCAAGCCGGGACTGGAGTCCGCTCTCCATCCGCCGCCGCGGTTCCAGGCGAAGGACTACAAGGGAAGCGGCAAGCTCGCGGGCAAGGTCGCGCTGATCACAGGCGGTGATTCGGGCATAGGGCGCGCCGTGGCCGTGCTGTATGCGCGCGAAGGTGCCGATATAGCCATAGTCCATCTCGAAGAAGAACAAAGCGATGCCGAGATCACGCGCAAGCATGTCAAGAAGGAAGGTGGGAAATGCCTGCTGATCGCAGGTGACGTCACCGACGTCGGCTTCTGTGGCGAAGCCGTCAAACGCACGATCGAGAAATTGGGCAAGCTCGATATCCTCGTCAACAACGCGGCGTTCCAGCAGCACGCGATGTCCATCGAGAACCTGAGCGACGAGCACTTCGACCTCACGGTCCGCACCAATCTCTACGGTTATTTCCAGATGGCGCGTGCGGCCCTGCCCCATTTGCCCCAAGGTGGGGCGATCATCAACACCGGCTCGGTGACGGGTCTTTATGGCAGCCGCAACCTGCTCGACTACTCCGCAACCAAGGGCGCCATCCATGCCTTCACCAAGGCGCTGGCGGGCAATGTTCTCGAGCGCGGCATCCGGGTCAACGCAGTCGCGCCTGGACCGGTATGGACGCCACTCAATCCTGCTGATCGCACGGCGGAAGATGTGGCATGTTTCGGAGCCGATACTGGCATGAAACGTCCCGCCCAACCCGAGGAGATCGCGCCCGCCTATGTGTTCCTCGCTGCGCCGGTCTGTTCGAGCTACATAACGGGCATCGTGCTGCCAATCGAAGGGGGTGGGTCAGGCTGACCTGAACCCGCTGGTGGCGCCTGATCCGCGGATGTCCACGTTTCCGCAGGAACCCTCGGCGCACTTTGTCTGGGAAACGACGGGAAACTGGGTGCCGCATGCTTTCCGCTACGGCAAAAAGTCAATCATCAATCAATCGTCGAACTTGATCCCGGCCAACGGCTTCGCTTCGTCGAAGGACGCAGGCGGTGTTTCACTGTCGCTGTCCGATACAAAAGCCCAGTGCCCTTCGGGTTGCTGCGCGATGGCAGCGAGAAACTTGCCGTTGGAAACGATGGGCGGAGTGCCGTCGCCATTGTCGATTGTGGTACGGACGTAGCCGTTGTCGATGTAGACGTCATTGAAGCGCTTTCTTTACACAACGCGGAAGCGGACCCTGATTGTCCCTTTACCGGCGCGCACTTGATCAATGAAGCCCGCCAGGCCGCGACGGAGCGCCTCGCGAGTATTCACGTTTGCCTTGGCTGAGCGCGGCAGATACGTCGCATCGGGCGCATAAACCGTTTCCAGTTTCGAGGCGTCAAGCGATCCATAAGCGGCCTGCATCCGTTCGTAGACGGCATTGACGCCTTGATCGCTGGCTTGCGCGAAGTTGGACAGCGCGAAAGTCACCACGGTGACAACGAACGGATTGATACGCAAGGAAACGCCCTCTTCGTGATTGGATCATCAGCATCATGGATCAGCGGAACAAGGACCAGAGCCTGAGTTGTGCCTCTTCAACGCAAGACTGCTTCGGGATTCATGGCCTTGTCGTTTATCTGGATCTGCTCGCGAACCCGCGGTGCGATGGAAACAGCGGGCTTGTTCAACCCATGACGCAACGGAGCCCTGTTTCCTGTCATGCGGAAAACCCTGTTCCTTCAGGATCAGAAATCCTGCGCCTTGAACCACCATCCTCGAACGCTTGAATTCGCAGCGAGGCGCGCCCATTGCAGGGCGAGTCCTTACGAATCGCGCGCATGACCGAGCCGACGCCTGCCCCACCCCGCAAACTCGGCGCCTATCGGCGCCTGCTTCCGTACCTGCGTGAACAACGAAGCCTGATCGCCGGCTGGTTGTTTTTTCTCGCGATTTCCTCGGCCGCGACCCTGGCCCTGCCGGCTGCGGCACGTTTCATGATCGATCGCGGCTTCGGCCAGACCGATCCGGCGCAACTCAATGCCGGATTCATCGGCCTGTTCGGTGTTGCCGTGATCATGGCCCTGGCCGGTGCCGCGCGCTTCTTCTGCGTGACCCTGCTCGGCGAGCGGGTTGCCGCAACGCTGCGCACGAAGCTTTATGCACACTTGCTCACGCTCGATCAGGCATTCTTCGAGCGCACGCGTTCCGGCGAACTGGTCTCGCGCCTCGCCGCCGATACCGAACTGGTGCAGACCGTCGTCGGCTCGACGCTGTCGCTGTCGCTGCGCAGCGTCGTCATGCTGGCAGGATCGACGACGATGCTCGTGGTGACCAGTCCGCAACTCGCTGGATTGACGGCACTGGTGATCCCGGCGGTGATCCTGCCGATCGTGTTCCTGGGTCGCCGCGTCGAGAAGCTTTCGCGCGAAAGCCAGGATCGCATCGCCGATGCCTCGGCGATCGCTTCCGAATCGCTCAATGCGATCCACACCGTGCAGGCATATACGCGTGAACCGCGCGAAGCCGCGCGCTATACGGATGCCGTGCTGCTGGCGCTGGCCACCGCGCGCAAGCGTATCGGCACGACCGCACTGCTCACCGCGCTGGTCATCCTGCTCAGCTTCGGCGCGATCACGCTCGTGTTGTGGGCCGGTGCGCACAGGGTCATCGATGGCGGGATGAATCCGGGCGTGCTCGCGCAGTTCGTGCTGTATGCCGTGGTGGCGGCCGGTTCCGTGGGTGGATTGACCGAAGTCTGGGGCGAACTGCTGCGTTGCGCTGGAGCGCTCGGGCGGATCGGCGAGTTGCTGGACACCGAAGCCGCGATCCGCTCACCCGCGCATCCCGAGATTCTGGAAAAGCCCATCCGCGGCGCATTGCGCTTCGAGCACGTCGAGTTTCGCTATCCCTCACGTCCGGAACAGCCGTCGATCCATGACTTCTCGCTGACCATCGAACCCGGCGAGACGGTGGCCCTGGTCGGCCCGTCCGGCGCGGGCAAGACCACGTTGTTCCAATTGCTGCAACGTTTCCATGATCCGCAGAAGGGCCGCATCACGCTCGACGGCATCGATCTGCGCGCGCTCGATCTGGCCGAACTGCGCGGATGCTTTGCACTGGTTCCGCAGGATCCCGTGCTGTTCGGCGCGAGCGCCGCGGACAATATCCGTTTCGGCCGCATCGATGCCGACCAGGCGGCGATCGAGAACGCGGCACGTGCAGCCGAATCGCATGAATTCCTGAGCGCCCTGCCCGAGCGTTACGACACCTATCTCGGCGAACGTGGCGTGCGGCTGTCCGGCGGCCAGCAGCAGCGTGTCGCGATCGCGCGCGCGGTGCTGCGCGAATCGCCAATCCTGCTGCTCGACGAGGCGACGTCGAGTCTCGACGCGCAATCGGAACGGCTCGTGCAGCAGGCGCTCGATCGGCTCATGCACCAGCGCACGACGCTGGTCATCGCGCACCGCCTGGCGACCGTGCAGAAGGCCGATCGCATCGTCGTGCTCGATGCCGGGCGCGTCGTCGCGCAAGGCACGCACGCCGAACTGCTGCGCGAGGATGGCCTCTACGCGGAACTGGCGCGCCTGCAGTTCGTCGCCTGAGCGCGCTCAGGCCTGCAGCAGGGCGGAGACGATCGGCGGCACTTTCGCCGTGACCGCTTCAAGGTTTGCGAAGATTTCCTCGAGGCTGATTTCCGCTTCGTCGCCACAGCCGGCGGCCCAGTTCGCGACGAGCGCGATACAGGCATAGTCGAGGTCGAGTTCACGCGCGAGCGCGGCCTCCGGCATGCCGGTCATGCCGACCAGATCGCAGCCGTCGCGCCGCATGCGCGCGATTTCGGCGCGGGTTTCCAGGCGCGGCCCCTGCGTCGCACCGTAGCAACCCCCATCGACCGCCGGTACATCGGCGCGCCGTGCCGCGGCAAGAATCGCGGCGCGCAGGCTCGCGGTGTACGGCTCGCTGAAATCGATGTGTCGCACCGGCGTGTTTTCCGCATCGCAGAAACTCGTGATGCGCCCATGCGTGTAGTCGATGATCTGATCCGGCACCGCCAACACGCGGGGTCCCATGTCCTCGCGAATGCCGCCGACTGCGTTGACGCCGATCACGCGCCGGGCGCCGAGTTCGCGCAACGCCCAGAGATTCGCCCGATAGTTGACGCCATGCGGCGTGATCGTGTGCTCGCTGCCATGTCGCGCAAGGAAGGCAACGCGATGCGTGCCGAGCCGGCCGCTGACGATGTGATCGGAAGGCGCTCCATATGGCGTTTCCACCGCATGCCGCGCGACA
>JBEBXZ010000038.1:0-8857 GCA_040391335.1 Dokdonella fugitiva
CCTGTCTGTGCTGGCTGAAGAGCTTCGCAATGAATTGACCGACAAGTTGAATGACGGCGGCCGTGTCGAGACTAGGGTGGTGTCGGTTGTGCTGTATCCGGCAGCGGACGGACTGGGTGCGTCCGTCGAGTTGGTTGCTGATGCTGGACGCGTTCTTGGCGAATCGACAGTAGTCCTGCATTCGCATGTGCACATCCATTTTGATGGCGATACATCGACGGTGAGAGTTGGCGTCAAGTTGCCATCGCTCGATGGGCTGCAATGGCCGCTATCTACGATTGCCCGCCGCATGCTCGGAAAGCGTGCCAATAGTTCACTTGAGTTCGTCGTCGACGTTGCATCAACTGCCGATCAGCTTAATTCGAAACTCAATGACACGCTCATGGCTATGAGTAAGGATGAGCTTTCTGCCAATGCCCGCATTGCACATATGTCTATCGAGCGTGTTACGGCGAGTGATGATGCTTTGCTGCTTGTTGCTCGGGTGCGAGGATCGATCAACGTGGAAGTTCTTACGCCTATCGTTGCCATGAGCGACAAATGACCGTGTGAGCGCGGTGCCGGGTGTTCGCCTCGATCCAGGCAATCCGCATGCAGCTCGGCCATAAACGAAGTGATGTTTCTTGAGAAGTGCAGGGCCACTTGAATCAGGTGGCTTTCGGGAAGGTCTCGTTAAATTGGAGATATTAATGGATAAGTCAGCACTGAATAAAATATGGACGATCGTGCATCTGGCGTGCATCTACGCAGGCGTCAACGCGATCCTGTTTCTGCAAAAAAGCCCGGTGACGCTGCCGCTGTTCGTCAATATCCATGACGAAGCGTCTCGTGGGAAATATTCCATGTCCGTGTTCTGGGTGTATCTCGCGGGCATCACTCTGGCTTGTTCGGTAACCTTGGCACTCGTCTATCTGAAGGTCCATGGGAAGGACGGTCAGGGCGTCGTTTCTGCGCCTGTCATGTTTGGCATCAATCTGCATCCAGGTACGAAACTGGCCGCTTGGTACCAGAGCTTCTGGTTGGTTTTTTGCTTGGCCTTGAGTGTCTATGGTGTGGCGCATGCGACACGTACCGCCTTGAGATCGGAACTGCACGAATGTGGTGTGCCAATGGGTGTTGAAGGGAGAGAGTTTCGAAAGGGTGGCAGCGTCATCGATGGTTTGATACCGCGATTCGGTGGCAAGGACGTTCGATTCGACGGTTGTGGTGATATCGCGAACAAGGAAGGAGTGTTCCTGCGAGGCGTCGAGTACAAGCCATTCGTCAACGACGTCATACCAGCATTTATTGCGTTGCTTGATCTCGGCTTGGTGTTTGCTTTCTGGTTTCGGTGGTTCAGATTGTTCCGACGTCCATCGTAGTCGTAACGATAGCCGCAAGTTTTCTGAGCTTGGTGTTCAGGATCTTGCGTCAACATCCTGCAGCACGGCGGGCCTATCCGGTCCATCTTTCCATGAGGCGCCAATCCTTGTCATGACCCAGTCACTCACCTTCGCCGCCACTACTCATATCGGCCGCGTCCGCCAGAACAACGAGGGTGTTTTCCTCGCATATCGCTGAGGATCAACTATTGCCGCTGGTTGCCGATGATGTGACGGGGAGTGATGCGGGTGAGATCGCCAGCGCCACGACGGTTGCCGTGTTCGAGCCTCTCGCCGATAGCGGAAAGCTCGCAGCGGCGCGGGATCCGCAACTAGCCGAGCCATTGCTGGCGATGGCGGTGCAGAAGGCGCATGTGGAAATGTCGCGGCTGGTGCTGGAATCCGATCAGAAAAACAAATGAGTTGCACACTCAGCGTGGCACTGATCAGTGGCAATCGCGATGATCTGGTTTGGGTAGGCGATAGCCGCAGCCGTACAACTCCTCGTGAGGGTGATTTGGACGACTTTGGCTCTCGTGGTCGCGAGCTTTCGGTGCCGCAACGCGAGCGGTGCAGGCGACAGGCTTTTCCGTACGCAATTGAAGAGTCGAGGTCGGTGAGCCGGAGGAGCTCCGGACAACATCACTCTCGTCGCGTCTCCATTCCTGCGACGCGCATGTGCTCCCCTTCGCGGATGCCGAAACCGCCTTGAACCGCTACATTGCGGGTTCGATCGTTTCGGCGATCCTGGCGGAAGCGCGTGGCGGATGAAGGGGAAATGGCGGCGATGAGTGATACGGGTGGCAATGGCGAGCGCGGTATCGTGATCTATCGCGCAAGTCGCCTGGAGGCCTTGCTCGATCCCTTGCTGTCGCTCATGGACGGGGCGCCGCCGGCGGACGTGCTTGCGCCGTACACGCTGGTCGCGGCGCATCCGGGCATCAAGCAGTGGCTGGAGCGGGCGCTGGCGCGCAAGCGTGGGGTGGGCGGCATCGTCGCCAACATCGAGATCCAGTTGCCGAGTGCCGCGCTCGATGAACTCGCGCGCCATGTGCTCGGTCGATCCGCGGTCGCCTTGCGTCCATATCGTCGCGAGAACCTGCGCTGGCTGATCCACGACATGCTGGATGCGATCGATGCACCGCAGGTCGCGGGGTACCTGTCGGGCAAGGATGTCGCGCGCCGTCGCTTCCAGCTCGCCGATCGCCTTGCGCGCATCTATACGCGTTATCTCGTCTACCGGCCCGACTGGCTCAAGGCCTGGGCGGAAGGTCGCGATGATGTGCCGGAACCGGGATTCCTCGGTCCGCTGTGGCGCGGGTTGCGCCAGCGTATCGGCTTGCCGCATCGTGGCGAACTGCTCGATACGGTGGTCTCGATGCTGCGCAGCGAGAACGTCGCGCGGTCCGACGAGCCGCTGCACGTGTTCGGCCTCAGCCATCTCGCGCCATCGGAACTCGCGACCTTGCGCGCGCTGGCGCGGCATCGTCTGGTCGTGTTGTACGTGCCCGATCCCTGCATCGAATACTGGGCGGGATTGCGTTCGGATCTTTCACGCTTGCGCGATCTTGCCGGGAGCAACGTGCTGCCGACGGATGCGGAGGAACTGTTCCTCGAACAGGGACATCCGCTGCTCGCGAGCTGGGGACGTGTCGGCCAGCACCTGATGCTCGCGCTTTCCGAAGGTGGCGAGGATGTGCGTCTCGATCTGCGTCACTGGCGCGACGAGGAGCCGCCGGCATCGGCGATGACGCGCCTGCAGGCGATCCAGGAAAGCGTGCGTCGGCTGGATCCTGCACTCATCGATGCCGGCATGCTGGAAGGCGTGCCTGCCTTGCAGGATCGCTCATTGCGCGTACACGTATGCCACACGCGCCTGCGCGAGCTCGAAGTGCTGCGCGATGCCTTGCTGCGCGAGCGTCTTGAGGATCCCGATCTGAAACCGTCATCGATCGTCGTGATGGCGCCGGATATCGGTGCCTACGTGCCCTTGCTCGGTGCGGTGTTCGGCGAAGCGGGCAGGCATGAGGGGCCGCTGCCTTACCACCTCGCCGACGTTCCGATCGCGCGTGCGCATCCAGTGTTCACGGCGTTCGAGAGCCTACTCGCACTGCCGCAATCGCGTCTGTCGGCGCCCGAGATCATGGATCTGATCGAAGTGCCGGAAATCGCGCGCGCGCTCGGTCTGGATGAGTCGGATCTCGAAGTTCTGCATGGCTGGCTGCAGCGTAGTCGCGTCGCATGGGCGCTCGACCCGGCATTCCGTGCATCGTTCGGCGTGCCCGCGATCGCCGAGCACACGTTCGCCTGGGGCATGGATCGTCTGCTTGGCGGCTATGTATTCGGCGAATCCGATGACGGCGAGCGTGTCGCGCATGCCCTGCCGGATGGCGAATCCTTGCTGCCGATGGAAGGGGTGCACGGGCCGCAGGCCGAGGTGATCGGTGCGCTCGATCGCCTGTTGCGCGCGATCGCCAGCGTGCACGAGGATGCGAAACATGCGCGCAAGGCCTCGGCGTGGGCGCTGCGTCTCGAAGCGCTGATCGACAACCTGTTCCGCGCGGATCCGCTCGATGACGATGGCCGCGAAGCGATCGAACTGTTGCGCCGGTTCGTGCGCGCGGTGGCGAGCGAGCCGCGCGGCGTCGAACTCGATCCGCTGCTCGAATTCAGCGTGTTGCGCGAAGTGCTGCTGGAGCGTCTTTCCGCGGCGCCGGAGCGGCAACGTTTCCTGATGGGCGGCATCACGTTTTGCGGCATGGTGCCGCAGCGCGCGATTCCGTTCCGCGTGATCGCCGTGCTCGGTTTGAACGACGGGGATTTTCCGCGCGCACCGAGTGATGGCGGGCTCGATCTGATGGTGCGCCATCCGCGGCTCGGCGATCGCGATGTGCGCAATGACGATCGCTACCTGTTTCTCGAAACACTGATGTCCGCACGCGATGTGCTGCATCTCAGTTACGTCGGCGAAGGCGTGCGCGATGCCAAGCCACGCAATCCATCGACACCGCTGGCCGAATTGCTGAACCTGCTCGACGAGCATGCGGGCTTGCGCGGCGCGGACGCAAAAATCGATCGCCCTTGGATCGTGCGCCATCCCTTGCAGCCGTTCGATCGACGCTATTTCGATGCTGCCGATCCGCGCCTGTTTTCGTTCCGCGCCGATCTCAAGGAGCTCGCGGAGCATCGCAAGTCCGAGCCGCATCCGTTCCTCGCCAATACGGGTGGAACTTCGGGTGATGCGCCGGTATCCGGCATCGTGCCGCTGGCCGAAGTCATGGCATATTACAAGGATCCGGCACGGCAGATCCTGCGCAACCGCCTGCATCTGCGCCTCGATGCGCTGGAGGACGGCAGCCTGCGCAGCAGCGAATCGCTCGAAACCGGATTCGACAGCATCGAACGCGTCACGCGTCGCCTTTTCCTTGAAATCGTGGCCGAACCCGAAGCTGCGAGGCAAGCTCCCGAAACACCGCCGGACTGGTTGCGCCTGGATGGCTTGTGGCCACCCGGTCGCATCGGTGAGAAAGCGTGGCAGGCGGAAATCGAACGCATCACGCAGTGGCTTGCCCTGACCGAGGAGCATCCGCTGTTCGCCAGTGGTTTGCCCGAGGCGACGCCATTGCGCATCGATCGCGAGTTCGATGGCGTGCGCGTGCTGGGAGAGCTGTCGCGCATCCATCCGACGGCCGACACGCGCTGGCTGTTCGAGGTGTTTCCGGGCAGGAGCGAATCCGATCTGACCTTCCGCGAGCGGATCGGCGTGTTCCTCGAATGGGCCTTGTTGCGGCTGGATGACGCGGCCGGCGCCCAGGCAGCGCGCATCCTTGTGCTGACGGTGGGAGAGCGGCCCTGGCAGGATTCCTTGAACGGCTGGGACGAGCGTTTCATGGCCGCGCGGCGGGATTCCGGCAATGGTGTCGCGGATGGCTTGCTGGCGGACCTTCGCGCGCGTGTCGCGTCGCTGATTTCGTTCTGGTGCAAGGCGCAGGACGAGCCGGTGGCCTATTTCCCGAAAACGAGTTGGGCAGCGCTCGATATTTCGGGCCGCTCGAACGTGGAACAGGTCTGGAGCGGCGGATACAGCGTGAGGGGTGAGCGCGATTACGCGCCGGGTTACGCCGCGCTGCTCGCACGCGACGTGGATTTCGACGAAAACAGCGAAGAGCGAGCCGCCCTGGAGGGCCATGCCGCGCATTTGTGGAGTTTGATCAGCTTCATCGATACACGGCAGAACGCGCATGACTGAGTCCGCACACAGTATCCCGCCCGAAGCAGTCGACTGGACGAACCTGCCGTTGGCGCCGGGTGGCCGCAGCCTGATCGAGGCGAGTGCCGGAACCGGCAAGACCTGGACGATTTCGATGCTCTATCTGCGCCTGTTGCTCGAAGCGCAGATGCCCGGGGAAACTCCTCTGACACCGCGCCGGATCGTCGTGGCGACGTTCACCGACGCTGCCGCGCAGGAGTTGCGTGCGCGCATCCGTTCGCGACTGACCTGGGCCGAGCAATGCGCGATGGATGCGATCGCGGGCGGAAATTTCGAATCGCCGGAGATGGCATCACCGGATCTGGCCTGGCTGCAGGCGCGCTGGATCGACGATATCGACGTCGCGCGCCGCGATCTGCAGCGCCTGCGGCTGGCCCAGGCCGAACTCGACATGGCGCCGATCACCACCTTGCACGGGCTTTGCCGGCGCATCCTCAGCGATTACCCGTTTGAAAGCGGAAGTCCGTTCGCGCTCGGCGAAGTGGTGTCGGCCGAACCGATGATCGAAGAACTGGCGGACGATCTCTGGCGTCGCCTGCAACAAGGCGATGCGGCACCGCCGGGCTATCCATCGACGCAGACCCGCACGGCACTCGGCAAGCGCCTGCGCGAATGCCTGAAGCCCGGCGTCGGCTTGTGGGCGCCGGATGTCGGGACGATGCAGCGCATCCTGCCTGCGGATGCGGCCGAGTCGATCAGCGCATTTGCCGCGCGCAGCGATGTCTGGGCATTGACGCCGACCGGCAAGCCATCCTCGACGCTCAGGTCCTCGCTCGTCGCGCTCGCCAACTGGTTGCGCGATCGCGACAAGCCGCCCAGCGGCACGCAGCTCGGCCATCTGCTCAATCGCGAGAATCTTCTTGCGCCCGATCGCAAGGATGAATTGCTCTCCGATCCGGCGATGCGCGATATCGACAAGATCCTGCGCGTGCTGGGCTACGACAACCAGCGCGGCGAGATCCTCGCCTGGCAGGACTGGACCGCGCAGATCCGCCAATGGCGCGATGAGCGACTCATGGCCTCGGGCAGCCTGACGTTCGATGACCTGCTGACGCGGGTGCACGCGGCGCTGACCACGGGTGGACGCGATCTTGCGGATCGCCTGTTCGCCGAATGGAAAGTCGCGCTGATCGACGAATTCCAGGATACCGACGCGCAGCAATACGCGATCCTCGATCGCATCTATCGCGATGCGGACAACCGGCCGCGTGGGCGCCTGGTCATGATCGGTGATCCCAAGCAGGCGATCTATCGCTTTCGCGGCGGCGACATCGATACCTATCTCACGGCCAGGCAGGACGTGCAGTCGACGCTCGATCTCGGCGTGAACTTCCGTTCGTCGCGTGCCTATGTCGCCGCCGTCAACGAATTGTTCGCGCGAGCGGGAGATGCCCTGAGCAGCGACCCGGCTCATCCGATCCGCTTCCATCCCGTCGCCGCGAGCGGACGTTGCGACGACCAACCCTATGTCGCGCCAGGCGACGAAGCCGTGCGACCGCTCGTTCTGCACTATCACCCGGACGCGCCCGCGTCGGCGCCCGAGCGCCAGCATCTGGCCCTGGTCGCCTGCGCGGACCAGATCGCGGCGATGCTCGGCGACGAACGCCATCGCATCGGCGAGCGCCGCGTGGAACCGGGCGATATCGCGGTGTTGCTGCCATCGAATACGCAGGTCGCCAGCTTGCGTGATCTGCTGCAGCAGCGGCACGTGCCTTGCGTCGGTGCGGGAAAGAGCAGCGTGTTCCACACCGGATGGGCGCGCGAATTGCAGGTTGTCCTTTATGGTGTCGAGCATGCCGGCGATGAGGCTGCCGTGCGCGCGGCGCTGGCGACCCGGCTCGGCGGGCTCGATTTCGCGCGGTTGCGCGAATTGCGCGATGCGCCGCAGGCCTGGCAGATGCATGCCTCGCATTTTGCCGAACTCAGGCGCATGTGGCAGCGCGATGGCGTGCTCTCCGTGGTGCTCTCCTTCGCACAGGCCGCGGTTGCGCGCATTGCCGATGTGCCGACGCGCGAGCGCATGCTGACCGATCTGCGGCATCTCGGTGAACTGCTGCAGGCGCAAGCCGAGCAGTTGCATGGCGCGGGTCAGTTGCTCACCTGGCTGGCCAGGCAGCGCGAGGGCGATGCGGACTCTGGTGGCGATGCGGCCGACGAGCAGCAGTTGCGCATCGAATCCGATGCGCAGCGCGTGCGCCTGATGACCTTGCACGCAAGCAAGGGACTTGAGTTCCCGGTCGTGTTCCTGCCGCTGATGTGGGGCCATGGCAAGTTCATCCACGACACCACGCCGATCATCCACGAAGCGCTGTGCGGGCAGCGCGTGATCGGCTTCGGACCGGAGCCGATGGCGCAGTATGAGCGCGAAGGCCAGGACGAGCGTTTTCGCGTGCTGTACGTCGCACTCACGCGCGCCATCCATGCCTGCCATGTCTATGCCTTTCCGCCGAACCGTCCCGCGCGCGCGAATTCGGAAAAGCCTCTGCTGGATCCGCAGCGCTCCGCGCTGGATGTCGTCATCGAGCGATTGCAGGCCGGCAACGCCACGGAGTTGTTCGAACACGTGAAGTGGATCGACAAGGCCTGGGACTGGGCGGGATCCAGCTATCGTCCCGTATCGAGCGGATCGACGGCAGCGTTGCACGCGCTCGTGCCACCTGCGGCGACGCCGTTTGAACAGGCCTGGAGCTTTTCCTCGCTGACGAGGACGCAGGCAGGCCTGATGCTTGAAGAGGAGCCGGCGGATGACGAGGGACTGGCTGGAGCAGTCCTTGAAACGGAACGGGCGGCTGACCTGGAGGCATTCGACGAGACCTCGTCGGAAGCACCCCATGCGCAATTGCTCGAACTCGCGATGTTGAAGGGGCCGGGATTCGGCAACGCATTGCATGCGATGTTCGAGGAGCGGGTGCATGGCTATCCGATGATCGAGCAGGGTGGACTGATCATGGGCGCACTGAACGAGATGGGCGTGCGGCTTGCCGATCTCGCACCGTCGGTTGCCGTCGCGCGCGTCGCCAGGCGGCTCGATGCAGTGCTCGCGACCGACATCCTGCCGGGCGCGAATCTCGCGGGCCTGTCGCAGCGCCAGCAACGTGCCGAGATGGCGTTCCACTTCCAGCTCGATTCGGTATCGATGCGCCGCTTGCGCGAGGCGGTCGCGCGCCACGGCGATCCCGGCCTCGTGCCCTCGGGGATTTCCGCCACGTGGTTGCAGGGCCTGATG
>JBEBXZ010000039.1:0-8855 GCA_040391335.1 Dokdonella fugitiva
TGCTGATGGCGATGCCGGAATCGCAGTTTGGCTGATGGTCGGGGACGAGAACGATGGAATCCGAAGCCGATATCCACATACGACTTGCCGAAGCCGAGGATGACGCGTTCATCCTCGGCCTTGCACCGCGGTTCGTGGAAGGTTTCGAGCTGCCGCCGTGGCGTCGCCGCGGCGATTGCGTCGAGGGCATCCGCGCCGATCTTTCGCGCTATCTGGCCGACCAGCCACCCGGTTCGCATATCTTCGTCGCCGAGAATGACGATGGCGAACGCGTCGGTTTCCTGCATCTGATGACGATGAAGGATCCTTTCAGCGAAGCCCACAACGCGCATATCTCGGATCTCGCAGTCGCCCGCCAGCACGACGGCAAGGGCGTCGGCAGCGCGCTGCTGGCCTACGCCGAAAGATGGGCCCGCGAACACCGCTGCCATCACCTGCAGCTCGCTGTCTTTCCGTCGAATACGCGCGCCCTCGATCTCTACGAGCGGCACGGCTTCGGCGTCGAAATGTTGCGCATGATGAAGCCGCTGCGCTGAGCAGCATCGCGCATCGGAAACCGACAGGTACCGGACGAGGCCCGCCGTCCACGGCGCAAGGCGAGCACGCGGAACTCACACTCCGATTGGCGTCTGTCGACCGGCTCGCATCCCGTCCTGCCGCGACCGGGAACCCGTTCCTGATGGTGGACAGATAGCGCATTTTGTCCAGTAGACGAGCACAGGGAGCGAACCTAGACTCCGGCAGTTGCTTCAGCAACTCCCTCATCGCTATCTGAACAAGGGCGGATAGCACGGCTTTCCAGACCAGGAATCGTACGATGACCATTCGTCGCAGAATCGCACCATTATGCGCAGCGATCACGTTGCTGCTATGCACGCAATCCCAAGCCGCTTCCTACACACCTTACTCGGCGGACGCGCTCACGCGCGGTGTTCCCCAGGTCGATGCGGGAATCGAGCGCAGCCAGGGCCGCTATGCCGCCGATGGCGCGGCGATCGAACTCTACACGCCCAATTTCAAGGCCCAGCGCTCCACGCCCGCGCGCATGGCGAAGGATTTCCTTGCCGCTCGCCACCTCGATCTCGGACTCACGGCGCAAGAGGAAGCAGGACTGTCCATCCGCGCCACGCGCTCGGACAGTGATTTCTCGGTGGTGCGCTTCACACAGCATCAGCAAGGCCTCCCCGTGTTCGGCAGCGATCTCGCCGTCAGCGTCGACCCCGATGGCAACGTGATCTTCGTCGCCAATGCCACCGTGCGTGGCCTGACCGAAGTCGATACCGTCGAGCGCATCAATAACGCCAATGCTGTCGCCATCGCCAAGCACTATCTCGGCACGACGGCAACCCGCCACGAGTCTGCGGAAAAAGTGATCTACCAATCCGCCGACAAGAACAGCCACCTTGCCTGGCATATCGCGCTGAGCCCCGCGGATGGACTGGCCGGCAACTGGGAACTGATGGTCGATGCACACAGCGGTGAAGTGCTGCGCGCCGAAGACACCAATCAGTACGTCGATGGTACGGCCAAGGTTTTCTATCCGGATCCATTGTCGTCCACGCGCAGCGTCTACGGGACGGCAGGCTATGTCGACGGTAACGATGCCGACACCGCCCAGCTCACGGCCGCGCGCGTTGACGTGACGCTTCGCGACATCACGCTGAGCGGGGGCAACTACAGTCTGAATGGGCCGTATGCCGTCTGCTGGGCATGGGAAGCACCGGTGGACAACGACTGCCCGGTACAGACGTCGAGCGTGTTCGATTTCACGCGCTCGCATTTGAGCTTCGAGGCAACCAATGCGTACTACCACCTCGATACTTTCCTGCGCTACGTCAACCTCACGCTCGGCGTCACGGCGATGCCGCGTCGCTACACCGGCGGCATCCGATACGATGCCCACGGCGAGAACGGGGATGACAACTCGCATTACTGGAGCGTCACCGATGAACTGATCTTCGGTGAAGGCGGAGTCGATGACGCGGAAGATGCCGATGTACTGATTCACGAACTCGGTCACGCGATCCATGCCTGGGTCACCAACTTCAGCTCGTCCACCTCGCAAGGTCTGGGTGAAGGTACCGGCGACTATCTCGCGACGGCTTACAGCCACGATTTCCCGAACCAGTGGACGCCCGCCGATCCAGCCTATTACTGGACATTCGGCTGGGATGGCCACAACCCGTTCTGGGCTGGGCGCGTCACCAACTACCAGTTGCAGTTCACCTATCAGACGATCCCGTCCGGCAACCACATCCCGGGCCAGTATTGGGCATCCTGCAATCGGGTTGCGCGTGAGGCGATCGGTGGCGTACTGATGGACAAGGCCTTCCTCAAGGGCCTGTCGATGACCACGTCGAGCAGCAACCAGAAAGCGGCCGCCCAGGCCGTCATCAATGCAGCGGCGACACTCGGCTATACGCAGGCGCAGATCGACGCGATCGGCGTGGCCTACAACTCGGGCAACACCGGCGGCAATACGGGTTGCACCTACGCGGTTACGGTGCCGACCGCGGTTGGCGGGCCGGTCGCCAACGTCACGCCCACGTCCCTGGGCAGCACGGCGGAAGCGGGAGCCTCCACCACTGCCGCACTCACCATCGGCAACACCGGCAGCGCCACACTGACCTGGAACATCGACACTTCCAGCGCAGCGAACTGCGCCACGCCGGCCACCGTGTCGTGGATCTCGTTCGCTCCGACCAATGGTTCGACCGCGCAAGGCACCTCGACACCGGTCACGGTCAATCTCGATGCAAGCGCCCTGACTTCCGGCAGCTACAACACGAATGTCTGCGTGCACAGCAACGATACGGCGACGCCGGTGGTTGCGGTACCGGTCACCTTCACGGTCACCGCACCCGATGACACCATCTTCGCCGACGGTTTCGACGAGGAAGGCACACCCACCTGCTCGCCGGAACAGTTGTTCGAGGACCCGGGTTTCGAAGCCACGGTGGATTTCGAGAATCCGTTCTGGACCGGTTTCGACAGTGGCGGTGGCACCACGATGTGCGATGACACCTGCGATGACGGCGGCTCGGTCGTCGCCCGCACCGGCATTTGGTTTTCGTGGCTTGGCGGCTGGAACGTACCCAACACTGCTTCGCTGAGCCAATCGGTTGTATTCCCGGCAGGCCAGTCGCGCTGGTTGAACTACTGGATGATCAACCAGATCGGTGTCGACTCGACCGCATCGCTCAAGCTCAGTATCGATGGCACGCTGGTGCAGACGATCACCCCGGGCAGTGGCGGATCGACCTGGGAACCAGCGAGTTTCGAGATTCCGGCCCTGTACCTCGATGGCCAGTCGCATGCAGTGAAATTCGACTGGACGGCAAGCGCTCCTGGCGGCGCCATCGGCGGAGCAATGCTCGATGACGTCACGCTCGATTGCTCGCAGTCACCGGCTCGCGCGACACCTGCCACGACCATCCCTGCAGCGATCGCACGCAAACGCACCCACTGAGACACCTCGAGTCCGCGACAAAAGAAAACCTCCCTTCGGGGAGGTTTTTTTATAACTGGAATGTGCGATGTTGCGCAGACCTCATTGCATTGCGCCGGGCAGACTCTCGGAAATTTGACCATTGCCCCGGAACGCTGAAGCAGATACGACACCCGACGACTGATACGGATCGCACAACGGTTCTGCATCCACGACCGGCAAATGCCACCACACCTTGCGCAATAAACTACAGTACCCATCCATCGCAAAAGGGACGATCACGATGAACTACCGCACCGGTTTCGCATTCTCCACCATTCTCGCGATGTGCTGCGGGCTGGCGCATGCCGAACCCGTCCCCGTCGAGGCATTCGCGCACTTCAACAAGCTGACCAGCCCACGCATGTCGCCGGATGGCCTGCATCTCGCGCTGACAGCGGATTTCGGTGACGGAAACTTCGGCCTTCTGGTTTTCCACATGGCCGATATGCAGCAGACGGCGCTGCTGAAACTGCCGCGCTACGAACTTCCCGCACAGGTTCGCTGGGTCAGCGATCGCCGGCTCGTCATCGGCAAGGGACACAAGCCGGGCTCTCTTGAAATACCTCAAATGATGGGTGAAATCATCTCGACCGAACTGGACGGAAAGAACCAGACTTATGTCTTCGGCTACGAGCGCTCGACGCGATTTGCCAGCATCGAACGCGGCTTTGGCTACATCGCCGGTGGTCCGGAAAAATCCAACGGCAACTTCTACATGCGCCATCTGTCGCTGGACAGCAAACGCTCGATGCTCTACGAGGTGGATCCCGCCAAAAGCACGCACAAGCTCATCGCGAACGTCGGCACGAAAGACCTGTCATTCGCAGTGACGCGCGAAGGCGGACCCCGCTATGCCTACGGCACCGATGACGACGACAACTACCTTCTGTTTGCTGCCAATGAAAAGGGCAATGACTGGAAGCCGCTCACCTCGGAAACGACAGGCGGCAAGTTCGTCCCCTTCGCGTTCACCCCCGACAACAGCAAGGTCTACGCCTACTTCAGCGCCAATGGATCACCGGCTTCGCTCGTGCTGGCCGATCCGTCCGGATCGAATCGCAAGACGCTGGCCAGCAATGACTTTGCCGACATCTACGGCTTGCTGTGGTCGCCATCGCCGCAAATTCCGTTCGCGGTGACCCAGGGCGCCGGCATCCCGTCCATCGTCTATTTCGACCCCGAATCGGACGACGCGAAAACGCACAAGGCGCTGACGGCACAACTGCCCGGCCTGAAGCTTCAGTACGTCGATCACAGCGAAGACGGCAACACGACGCTGATCTATGCCTACAGCGACCGCGATCCCGGTGCGTGGTACGTATTCGACCGCAAGATGAAGAAACTTTCGAAACTGCTCGCGCAGCGCGACGGCATCATCGCCGCGCGCATGGGTCAACGCCGCCCATTGCGATTCACGACCAGTGACGGCGTGGAACTGGCGGGCTTCATGACGATTCCGCAAGGCATCGATGATCCAAGCAGGCTGCCTGCGGTCCTGCTTCCGCATGGCGGACCTCACGTCGAAGGCGATGACTGGTCGTTCGACACGGATGCGCAGTTTCTCGCCAGCCGAGGCTACCTCGTGCTGCAGATCAACTATCGCGGCTCGCAGGGGCGTGGACGCGCATTCGAGGAATCCGGCTATCTGAAATGGGGCACGCGCATCCAGGACGACCTGATCGAAGGCGTGCGCTGGGCCGTTGCGGAGGGTTACGTCGATCCCGATCGCGTGTGCGCCTACGGTGCGAGTTTCGGCGCCTATTCCGCGATGATGACCGCCGCCAAGGCACCCGATCTGATCAAATGCGTGATCGGTTACGCAGGACTCTATGACCTGCCGATGATGTACAGCAAAGGAGACACCAGAACTTCGAAATACGGGCGCAATTACCTGACGCGCGTGATCGGGCGCGACGACGCCGAACTCACGGCCAACTCACCGACCACACTCGCCGCGAAGATCAAGGTACCGGTCTTCCTCATCCATGGCGAACAGGATGAGCGCACGCCGATCGCGCAGGCCAAGGCCATGCGCGCCGCCTTGGAGAAAGCCGGAAACACGCCCGAGTGGTGGTCCGTCGCGAAAGAAGCGCATGGCTTCTACAACGACGACAACAACATCGAACGCTTCAAACGCGTACAGGCGTTTCTCGATCGCAATATCGGGGCAAAATCCAGACCCGACTGAGCGTGCCCATTGCGGATCAGGTGAATGGATATTCATCGACCAGCGTCGTCATCGACGTCGCTGGTCGATTCACTGTTCCCCTGATGAAACGTCGTGCCCGAGTTCGAAATCCGACCGCTGCTCCACCTCGCGCTGCATGTCAGCGTCCCGATCATCACCGCACGGCTGTCCTGGCCTGCGCAATGGAAGCGCGCCGCGCTGTGCATGCTCGCCGGATGGGTGATCGATATCGACCATCTGCTCGCCGATCCGGTCTACGCGCCGGGTCGATGCAGCATCGGCTTCCATCCGCTGCACACCTGGCCCGCGATCGCGGCTTATGGCGCGCTCGCCATTCCACACAAGACACGCTGGTTCGGGATTGGCCTGCTGATCCACATCGTGCTCGATGGCATCGATTGCCGGTTGATGTAGCGATCGGCCCATAGGGAAAATCCGCTTTTTTCAGATCCCGACGACGCCGCCGGCGGCTCATCTCACATCGACGCGCAGACTTCCCGTGGACGCCGCAACGTCGCCGCAGCCCAGCCATAGATCAGCACGCCGAGCAGCGCGGTTGCCGTGCCGACGTAGCCTGTCGACGTCCAGCCCCAACCCGCGGTGATCGCCATGCCGCCAAGCCAGGGACCGAGCGCATTCGCGGCATTGAATGCGGCATGGTGCGATGCCGCGGCCAATGTCTGCGCATCACCCGCCACATCCATCAGATGCGTCTGCAACACGGGACCGAGCGCACCCATCAAACCGATCGCGACCGTCGCCGGAAGAATCGTCCATAGCGAACCGGCCATCAGTGGGAACAGCATCAATACGCCCGCCGCGCCCAGCAGGATCACCGGCACCGCTCGAAAACGCATGCGATCGAACAGCCAGCCGCCGGCGAAATTGCCGATCACGCCGCCGAGACCGAGCGCGGCCATCCCGAGCGGAATCCATGCCGCGGAAACGCCCGTCACATGCAGCATCGTCGGCGCGAGATAACTGAACACGCAGAACATGCCGGCAAATCCGATCGCGCCGATCGCCAGCGCCTGCCAGACCGGCAGGCGATTGAAGGCGCGCAATTCATCGAGCACGCGCTTCGGTGGCTCAGGCCGACTACGCGGCATGAATGCCGCAATCATCGCCACGGTTGCCAGTGCGATCACGGAAACCATCACGAAAGCCCAACGCCAGCCAATCGTCTGTCCCATCCATGTCGCCAGCGGATTGCCCAGCAGGATGGCCAGGGTCAGGCCAAACATCGTCAAACTGACCGCCTTGCCGCGCTCCCCGGGCTTGCTGATCGCCACCGCCGTCAGCGCCGCCACGCCGAAGTACGCGCCATGCGGCAAACCGGCAACGAAACGCGCCAGCATCATGCCCGGATAGCCCGGCGCCGAGGCGCTGGCAAGATTGCCGATCGCGTAAAAGCCCATCAAGGCCAACAGCAAGGCGCGGCGCGACAGGCGACCGCCCAGGATTGCCAGCAACGGCGCACCAATCACGACACCGAGCGCATAAGCGCTGATGATGTGACCGACCTGCGGTTCGGTGACGGCGAAGCTCTTCACCATCTCCGGCATCAGTCCCATCGACGAGAACTCGCTGGTACCGATGGCAAAACCGCCGAGCGTCAACGCCGTGAGGATCAGCGCACGGTGACGGGCGGACACGGCAGGCGCGGAGGAAGCCGCTTCAGACACAGGAATCGATTGCATTGCGCCATTATGCTGCAAAGCAGCAAGAACTGCGTTAACGGGACCGAAAGTCCACGCCCAACAAAGCGATCAAGAGTCGGCATCGTCAATCATGTCGGACAAGTGCTTCCGGACTGCGCCTGTCGCTTCGGAAGTTCCCGTACATTTCGATGGCTGACTTCAGCAGGCCGATGTAGCTGATACCGAGCATGAGCATGCCAAACGCCACTTCCTTGACGATGCTTTCGGCGGCCGCAAAGAAACCGTACAGGCCCACCAGCAACATCACCGCCGCGCTGAACGCTATCGTCAACAGCGCCAGCTTTCCTTTGCGCGGGTTTTCCCAGATCCTGCGTGAGAAGTTGTTCTGGGTCTTGGTCGTGTCCTGCAGCGTCGAAAAACTGATCGCCAGGCCCGCAAAGATCAATGCCTTGTTGAAGGATGCCCATATCCCGTCGAAGCCTGTGAAATAAGGGGTGGCAACGTAGAAAAGCGCGATGAGCAAGAACGGGTATTGCAGGTAGCTGACCGCATTGAACAGTCGCGTCATATTGCCCACTTGCATGATTCTCCCGGCCCTCTGTTCATGGATATCTGTTCCCGATCGCTCACATTACTTGAGAACATCGCGACGGGGCGCGCTCAAACAGCCGGTCTCGATCCCGGCTTCGGCTTCAAACCGGCGCGCAACAACACGCCAATCACGATGAACAACAAGCCCGCACTCAAGGCCAGCGACCAGTGGATGCCGATGCTCGCGCCGACGAGGCCGACCGTGATGCCGCTGAACGTGCGCATGCCCATCGCGAACATGTTGAACACGCCGATCGCACGACCACGCATTTCCGCCGGTGCTTCCAGTTGCACGAGCGTCTGCGCCATCGCGTTGAACGAAAGCTCGACGAAGCCGGCGACAAACAGCAGCAGCAAGGCCAGCTTGTAGTTCGCGGTCAGCGCGAATGATGCCAGCGCGATGCACCAGATCATCGCCAGCACGCATGCCGTGCGCGCCCGTGGCTGCAACAGGTTCCGACTTTCAAGAACGATGCCGGCCGTCAGCGCACCGGCCGCGTCGGCAGCCAGCAACATGCTGTAGAAGAAATCCGCCTTGCCCTGCCCGAGGTCATGCGCAAAACCCGGCATCTGCGCCTGATAGGCATTGCCGACGAGCAGCGAAACCGCGCCCGCCAGCAAGGTCATGACCAGGATCACGCGATGCTGTGCGATCTCGCCTATCGCGCGCCCGATATCGCCCAGCGTGCGCACCGCACGCGTCGCCACCACGGCTCCCGCAGCACGGAACCTCGGCCCATACGGAGCCACCGCCAGCCACAGGATGAACGGCAGATAGAGCAAGGCATTGACGAGGATGCCGACGTTCGGCCCCAACCAGAGCAGCAGCGCGCCACCGACGCCCGGCCCTGCCAGCATGCCGAGCTGTCGTGCCGTCGAATTGAGCCGAACCGCACTCTGCAAATGCTCGCGCCCCACGATGTCA
>JBEBXZ010000040.1:0-8834 GCA_040391335.1 Dokdonella fugitiva
CCGCTTCCTGCAACGCGCCGGATTCGAGGTGCGCGTCGACATGGCCGCAACGGCTCGCCTGCGTGCGTTCTACGAGCCCGCGAATTCGACGTCGAGCATTCCCGGTTTCACGTGCTACCGGACGGTCGAGGAGACCATCGACAGCATGCAGGACATCGTCGAGGTGCACCCGCAACTCGCCGAGATCCACGAAATCGGCCCGACCTGGGAACGCACTCGGGACGCGACAGCCGGCTACGCGATGCGCGCGCTGCGCGTGACGAATCTGCAGACCGCGGCCGCGGATCCCGACCGTCCGCGCATGGTGATGTTCGGATCGATCCATGCACGCGAATACACGCCGGCCGAGCTGCTCACGCGCATGGCGGAGTGGCTGGTCACCGGCTATGGCACGGATGCGCAGGCGACATGGCTGGTCGATCACGTCGATTTCCGTTTCATCCTGCACGCCAATCCGGACGGGCGAAAGAAGGCCGAGGACGGAATCGAGTGGCGCAAGAACACGAACACGGTGGATGCGGCCTGCCCCGGAATACCGAATGGCTTCAGCCAGCCCGGTGTCGATCTGAATCGCAACTTCCCGTTCCACTGGGGCGCGACGAATGGCCAGGGATCGAGCACCTACCGCTGCGACCAGACCTTTCGCGGCCCGTCCGCGGCATCCGAAATCGAAACACGCAATCTGGTGGCGTACGTCGCCGGCACGCCGGACGAGAATGGCGTGTTCGTCGGTGGCGCCCTGCCCGACCGCAAGACCGATGAAGTCGGCACGCCGGCACCGGAAGACTATTCGGGCATTTTCTTCGACATCCACAGTTACTCCGATTCATTGCAGACGATGGGCCGCCGACTCGCCTGGTTCAACGGCTATACACCGAAGCGCGCCGTGCAGCTCTATCCCACCGATGGCGGAACCATCGATACGTTCTATGCGCGACTCGGAGCACCATCCTTCGTGATGGAAATCGGCAACGAGTTCTTCGAGGGCTGCGGCGCATTCAACAGCGACGTGCTGCCGAAGAATCTCGCCGCACTCAAATACGCCGCCCGCGTCGCCAAGGCGCCGTACAAGTTGCCGGCAGGACCGGACGCCCGGGCGATCAGTCTCGACAGCGATGAAGTCGAAGCCGGCACGCCGGTGCGCATCACCGCCATCATCGACGACACGCGTTTCCGTGCGACCAATCCGGTGCAGGCCACCTATCCGATCGCATCGGCTGCGGCCTACGTCGATGCGCTGCCGTGGGAAGCCCATGCCGTTCCGAGGCCGATGACGGCGAGCGACGGCGCGTTCGACAGCAATGTCGAGACCGTCACGCTGAGGATCTCGACTGTGGGCCTGGCGCCGGGCCGCCACCTGATCCACGTGCAGGGCACGAATACGCTTGGCATCAATGGAACGCCGGGCGCGCCGGATGCGGTGTTGCTGACCATCCTGCCCGATGCGAACGACCGCATCTTCGACGATGGGTTCGAAGAAGTGACGCCCTGATCGAACACACCATGCGCCCTGCTCTTTCGTGCAGGTGCGCAGCGAGCGCCCGGCAGGTCAGCGGTGGCGTGCCGCCAGCACGCGCGTGACGTCCGCGAGATCGAGTCCGCGCGCGCGCAACAGCACGAGCAGATGGAATACGAGATCGGCGGCTTCGCCAAGCAGTTCGTCGTCATCCTGCGCGACGGCGGCCAGTGCCGTCTCGACTCCTTCCTCGCCGACTTTCTGCGCGATCTTGCGCAGGCCTGCATCGAACAGCGTCGTCGTATAGCTGCCTGCTGGGCGCTGGCGGGCACGTTGCGCGACCAGCGCATCGAGTTCACCCAGGAAGGCAAGTGGCAGCGCGGGCGCGGTGGCAAAGCAGCTTGAAGTACCTTTGTGGCAAGTCGGTCCCAACGGAGCGGCACGCAGCAGCAGGCTGTCGGCATCGCAGTCGATGTGCACGGATTCGAGACCGAGGAAATGTCCCGAACTCTCGCCCTTCGTCCACAGCCGCTGCTTGCTGCGGCTGAAGAACGTGATCTTTCCGCTGTCGCAGGTCGCGGCCAGCGCGGCGCGGTCCATGTAACCGAGCATGAGCACTTCGCCGGTCCGCCCATGCTGCACGATCGCCGGAACGAGTCCGTCGGACTTGTTCCAGTCGATCGCTTCGATGTCGATGTTCATGGCCTCACGCTCACGCCGTTGTCCGCCAGATAACGCTTGAGATCCGGAATCGCGATCGCGCCGGAATGGAATACGCTCGCCGCGAGTGCGGCATCCACATCCGCATCGGCGAAAGCGGCGAGAAAATGTTCGCGCGTGCCGGCACCGCCGGAAGCCACCAGTGGAACCGAGCAACGCGAACGCAGCGCGCGCAGTTGTGCGAGATCGTAGCCGCCGCGCACGCCGTCGGCGTCCATGCAGTTGAGCACGATCTCGCCGGCGCCACGCTGTTGAACTTCGACCGCCCAGTCCAGCGTGCGCCGCGGCAATGCCTGCATGCGCGAAGGGTCGCCGGTGTACTGGCGCACGCGCCACTCGCCATCCGCGTCGCGCAGGCTGTCGATTCCAGCCACGACACATTGCACGCCGAATGCGTCGGCCAGTTCGTCGATCAGCCCGGGGCGCTCCAGCGCCGGGGAAGTCACCGAGATCTTGTCGGCACCCGCGTGCAGGATCACGCGCGCCGCGGCGACATCGCGAATGCCTCCGGCGACGCAGAACGGGATATCGATCGCATGCGCCACGCGTTCGACCCAAAGCCGGTCGACGCTGCGTCCTTCCGGACTCGCCGTGATGTCGTAGAACACGAGTTCATCGGCGCCTTCGTCGCGATAGCGCAGGGCGAGATCGACGATGTCACCGACCACGACGTGATCGCGGAAGCGTACGCCCTTGACCACCTGGCCATCCCGCACGTCGAGGCAGGGAATGATTCGCCGCGTCAGCACGCCAGGGCTCCGGCGATATCGAGGTGTCCTTCCAGCAGGCTGCGACCGAGGATGACGCCGGCAACAGCGGAGCCGCGCAAGGCAAGCACATCGGCCACGTCACGCACGCCACCCGAAGCCTGCACGGCGAGCGAAGGTGCGATCACCGACAGGTGTGCATAGAGTTCGAGATTCGGGCCGGACAACATCCCGTCCCGCGCGATATCGGTGCATAGCAGGTGTCGCGCACCCGCGCGCGCATATCGCGGCGCAAGCTCATCGAGCGTCAAGTGTGCCGCCTCCGTCCAGCCGGAAGCGGACAGCGTCCAGTTCCCGTCGTTGAAGCGCGTATCGAGCGCGACGACGATGCGTTCGGCGCCGTGATCCGCGATCCAGCCGCTCACGCGATCCGGTTCACGGATCGCCACGCTGCCAACAACAACACGCTGCACGCCAGCGTCGAACAGGCGCTGCAGATCGCGTTCATCGCGCACGCCTCCGCCGGCTTGCACTTCGAGATCAAGCCTGGCGAGCGCCTCGATCGAGCGCAGGTTGTCGAGACGTCCAGCGCGCGCGCCGTCCAGATCGACCACGTGCAAACGTCGCGCACCGGCATCGCGGTACTTGCGCGCTTGTTCGACGGGGTCGATTGCGTACCGGGTTTCGCGCGCGTAGTCGCCCTGCTTGAGGCGCACGACGCGTCCACCGACCAGATCGAGTGCGGGAACGATGTCGAAACTCATAGGTCGAGGAATCTGCCGAGCAGGAATGCGCCGACCGCCGCTGAACGCTCGGGATGGAATTGCATGCCGCAGAAGTTCCCCGAGCGCACGACGGCACTCAGTGAATCACCATATTCGGTGCTGGCCAGCGTCTGCTCGCCGCGCTGCGCCGCATAGCTGTGCACAAAATACACATAGGCCCTGTCGTCGAGTCCGACCACGAGTGGATCTTCGCGATCGATGGCCAGGCGATTCCAGCCCATGTGTGGCACGCGACGCTGCCCATCGGATGCAATCTTGCGTACCCGCCCCGGAATCACGCCGAGACACGGGGTATCACCCTCTTCCGAGTGCTCGAACAGCAGTTGCATGCCGAGGCAGACACCGAGTACGGGCTGGCGCAGTTCGCGAATGACATCAACCAGTCCTGCTGCACGCAATCGCTGCATGCCCGGCGCGGCCGCACCAACGCCTGGAAGAATCACGTGCGACGCCGCGCGGATGCATGCGGCGTCGGTACTCATCTTGGCCGTCACGCCGAGGCGCTCAAGCGCATAGCGCACCGAACCGATATTCGTGCCACCGGCATCGACCAGCACCACATCGCGCGTACTCACAGCACACCCTTGGTGCTCGGCAGATCGGTGCCGACGATGCGGATCGCCTGCTGCAATGCGCGCGCGAATACCTTGAAGCAGGCCTCGACCATGTGGTGCGCGTTCTCGCCGCGCACGCTCAAATGCAGGTTCGCGCCAAGGGTTTCGCACAGCGAGCGGAAGAAATGCGCGACCAGTTCGGTCGGCATGTCGCCGACTTGCTCGCGTGGAAAACTGCCCTCGAATACGAGATACGGCCGTCCGGAAAGATCGAGCGCGGCGCTCGCGAGACTCTCATCCATCGGCAAGGTGAACCCGTAGCGACCAATACCGCGCTTGTCGCCGAGCGCGATGCGCAGCGCCTGTCCGAGCGCGAGCGCGCAATCCTCGATCGTGTGGTGCTCATCCACCCCCACATCGCCATCGCAGCGCAGGCGCAGATCGAAGCCGCCGTGCTTGGCGATCTGCTCGAGCATGTGATCGAAGAAGCCGAGCCCCGTCGCGATTTCCGCATGCGCGCCGGCATCGAGATCGACGCGCACTGCAATGCGCGTTTCGCGCGTCACCCGTTCGACCACGGCGATACGCGGCGTATTGCACAAGGCATGCGCGATCTCCGACCAGTCCTGCCCATCGGGCCCGACGCGAAAGCCACGCACACCGATGTTGGCGGCGAACTGCAGGTCGGTTTCGCGATCGCCCACCATTGCCGAGCGCGCGCGCGACCAGCTGTCGTCGGCCAGATAGTGGCGCACGAGCCCCACTCCCGGCTTGCGCGTATCCAGACCTTCGTGCGCAAAACTCCGGTCGATCAGCACCTCGCGCACGGGAATGCCTTGCGAACGCAGGATGCGCATGAGCAGGTCATGCGGCCCGTGGAAATCCGCTTCCGGGAAAGAGGATGTGCCGAGGCCGTCCTGATTGGTGACCATGACGATCTCGAAACCCGCCGCAATGCAACGGAGCAGCGCTGGAATCACGCCGGGCAACAGGGCGAGCTTGTCAAAACGGTCGATCTGGAAATCGGCGGGTTCCTCGATCAGGCAACCGTCGCGATCGACGAACAGGATGCGGCGCGCATTCATGCCGACGCCTCGTGGCGCACGAGCAACTCCAGTACCCGCGTGTTCTCCTCGCGTGTACCGATGCTGATACGCAAATGCCCGCGCAGGCGCGGATAGCGCCCGACGTCACGCACGATCACGCCAGCGCCGAGCAGCGCCCTGTACACCGCCACTGCGTCGACGAATTCAACGCACAGGAAATTCGCCCGCGACGGCAATACATTGAGCACGCTGGGCAAGCGCACGAGCGCCTTCGCCATGCGCCCGCGCTCCGAAATGAGCAAGGCAATGCGACGCTGGGTCAACGCCAGGCCTTCCGCGGTCAAGGCCGCCAGCGCTGCCGCCACACTCGGTGTCGGCAGCGGATACGGCGGCATGATCCTGCGCAGCAGCGCGACGATCTCCGCGCGCGCAAGCAGGCATCCAATGCGCGCACCGGCCAGCGCCCAGGCCTTGGACAAGGTCCGCAGCACGCCCAGGTTCTCATGCTGGGCGATCAATGCAGCGGCACTCGGCATTTCGGCGAACTCGACATAGGCCTCATCGACGATCAGCAACGCGCGTTTCCGCAGCGCATAGGCCAGTCGCGAGATGTCATCCGCAGCAATGCTGGCGCCCGTCGGATTGTTCGGTGAACAAAGGAAGACGAGACGCACCGAAGCGGGCAGTTCTTCGATCAGCATGTCGACATCGACTTCGAAACGCTCATCGAGCGGCAACTCGACGAGCGCCGCGCCCTGTACCGCGGCGCACACCGCATACATGCCGAAGGTCGGTGGCTGGATCGCCACCGCATCGATGCCGGGCCGGCAGAACGCACGCACGAGCAGATCGATCGCCTCGTCACTGCCGCGACCGACCAGCACTTCGCTGCTGTCGACCGCATACAACTCGGCGAGACGTGCCAGCAGGTGCGAAGGCTGCGGATCGGGATAGCGATTGAGTGGCGCACCACGCGAATCGGCGGTGGTGCCAGCGGGTAGCCATGGCGACTCGTTCGCATTGAGCATGATCTCCGCCGCGCCTGCTTCGAGCCGGGCCGACGAATACGATTTAAGCGCGAGAATTTCCGGCCGCGCCAGATCGAGAACACTCATGCGCGCCCCTCCAGTACATCAAGGCGGACGCGTACGGCGAATGCGTGCGCGTCCAGTTGTTCCGCCAATGCCAACGTCATCGCGCAGGGACCGATCGCGCGCAGACCTTCGGGCGAGAGTTCCTGCACGGTGACCTGCTTCTGGAATGCGCCGACCGAAAGACCACTCCAGGTGCGCGCGTAACCATAGGTCGGCAGCACATGGTTGGTGCCGCTGCAGTAATCGCCCACCGACTCCGGCGACCATGCTCCAAGGAAAATCGAGCCAGCACTGCGTACTGAAATCAACAGGTCGCGCGGGCGCCGCGTATTGATGATGAGATGCTCGGGCGCATACGCATTGCTGACCTCGATCGCCTGGGCCAGTGATTCGACCTTGATCGAACGGCTGTGCTGCAGCGCCTGGCTTGCCACTTTCGCGCGCGGCAGGCCTGCACATTGCGTGGCGAGCGCGAGGTCAACCGCATCGAGCAGACTTTCGCTGGTCGAGACGAGGACCACTTGCGAATCGACACCATGCTCGGCCTGCGCAAGCAGATCGGCCGCGACAAATCGCGGGTCAGCCGATTCATCAGCGATGACCATCACCTCGGATGGCCCGGCCGGCATGTCGATAGCCGCACCTTGCCGATCCGCGGCAACCTGCATCTTGGCTTCGGTCACCCAGACGTTGCCGGGACCAAACAGCTTGTCGCAGCGTGGCACAGACGACGTGCCGTAGGCCATCGCCGCGATCGCCTGCGCTCCACCGAGCTTGAATACGCGATTGATGCCGCACAGGCTCGCCGCGTACAGCACCGCTTCGTCGCAACGTCCGTCGCTGCGCGGTGGAGTGCACAAGGATATTTCGGGGCATCCAGCGATGCGCGATGGCACGCCGAGCATCAGCGCGGTCGATGGCAATGGAGCGCCACCCGCCGGCACATACAGGCCGACGCGTTCGATCGGGCGCAGGATGCGCCCGCAGACGACGCCCGGCGCGGTTTCGACGCGTACCGGTTGCGCCGCGCAGGCGCGATGAAATTCCTCGATCCGCACGAGCGCCTCGGCGATCGCCGACTTGAGCGTCTTGCCGAGCGCAGCTTCAGCCTCGATGAACTCGGCCTCGGAGACACGCAGGCTTTCGAGCTCGCACTGGTCGTGGCGACGGGTCAGTTCAAGAAGCGCCTGGTCGCCCGATGTTCGGACGCGTTCAATGATGTGACTCACCGCCTCGCGCGTTTCCGCCGATCGCGACAGTTCGGGCCGGGCGAGAGCCGCGGCTCGCGCGCCGGCATCCAGTCGGTTCCAGTCGATACGCTTCATGCCAGCATCTGCTCCACGGGCAACACGAGCATCTGGCGTGCGCCAGCGCGCTTCATGTCCTCGAGATGTTGCCAGGTGATCGCCTCATTGCAGACCACCTGCACGGCAACATCCTCACCCCGGCCTTCGATCGGGGAAATCGTCGGGCGCTCGCCATTCGGCAGCAGGCGCACGATGGAATCGAGCGACGCGCGCGGCGCATGCAACATGACCAGTTTCGAGACGCGCACCTGGATCACGCCATCGATCCGGCGCAGCAGCATCTCGACCAACTCACCGCGCTCGTCTGCCGGGAGCGCTGCGCCGCCAGCGAGAACCGCTTCCGATTCCTGGACGATCGCGACTTCCTTCAACTGGTTCGCGGCAAGCGTGGCTCCGCTCGAAACCAGATCGCAGATCAGGTCGG
Organism: Dokdonella fugitiva; assembly: GCA_040391335.1. Taxonomy (GTDB): domain Bacteria; phylum Pseudomonadota; class Gammaproteobacteria; order Xanthomonadales; family Rhodanobacteraceae; genus Dokdonella; species Dokdonella fugitiva_A. The sequence goes on from JBEBXZ010000040.1 coordinate 8,094, forward strand.
CGCTGCCGAGCCGCGGCGCTATCTCGACCGAACCGGACAAGGTCACGACCCTGGCCTCGACACCCACGCGGCGCAGCCAGTCGGCCAGCAGGTTCGGATAAGTCGTCGCGATGCGCAGCCCATCGAGTTGTGCGGTGCCTTGGTACTCGAATTCCTGCGGCACGGCCAGCGACAGGCGGCAATGTCCGAAACCGAGCGCGCGCAATTCCCGGAACGGCGCACCATCCGCGTGTGCGCCGAGTATCTGTTCGCTGAGCACATTGCGGCCGACGATGCCGAGGTCGCAGACGCCGTCCGCGATCATGCCGGGCACATCGTCGTCACGCACCAGCAACAGATCGACCGGCAAGGTTTCACCAAAGCAGAACAGCTTGTCGCGACTGCGACGGAACTTGAGACCACAGCGCGAAAGCAGATCCTGCGACGCATCGCTGAGTCGCCCGGATTTCTGGATCGCGATGCGCAGACGGTCACGCGTGCTCATGCACGCGCTCCGGGAGAGGTGCCACGCCGACGCAGCGGCTTCGCAGCGGACGCCGACTTGCCATTCTGTCCCAGGGCGGCGAGATAGCCGCCATTGCCCTGGTTGATGAATCGCGCGACGCGACCGATCGTCGTGATGCTTACGGCAGTGCGCTCATGGATCTCGCGGTACGGCATGCCCTTGAGGACGTATGGCACGACACGCCAGCGATCAACCAGTGCCTCAAGCTCGGCCGGCGTACAGAGATCACGGAGGAA
>JBEBXZ010000041.1:0-8827 GCA_040391335.1 Dokdonella fugitiva
TCAAATTGCGGCTCCCGATGCACCCCCGGTGCCCATGGCATCCGCGGTTCGCCCGTCGATGCCGGTCCGTAGCGCGCCATTGCCTCCTGCGCCCGGCGAACCGCTGGCGCCACAGGAGAACGCCTTCGACAACGCGGCAGCCGCGGCCAGGCGCTGGTTCACCGAAGGCAACGTGCCGGTCAAGGTCGGCATGCTCGTGCTGTTCGCTGGCGTCGCGGCGCTGCTCAAATACGCCGCCGACGAGGGCTGGTTCACGTTTCCGGTCGAACTGCGCCTGGCTGGCGTGGCAATCGCGGCGATCGTCGCGCTCGGCTTCGGCTGGCGCCAGCGCGAGCTGCGCCGTTCGTTCGCACTGAGCCTGCAGGGCGGCGCGATCGGTCTCCTGCTGCTGACCGTGTTTGCCGCGTTCCGTCTCTACCACCTGCTGCCGGCAGGCGCCGCATTCGGCCTCATGCTGGTGCTGGTCGCCGGCGTCTGCGTGCTTGCCGTGCTGCAGGACGCGCTCGCGCTCGCCGTGCTCGGCATCCTCGCCGGCTTTGCCGCGCCGGTGCTGATCTCGACCGGCAGTGGCAACCACGTCGCGCTGTTTTCCTATTACGCGATGCTCAACGCGGCGATCTTCGTGATTGCCTGGGTGCGTCCATGGCGCGCCTTGAACCTGCTCGGATTCTTCTTCACCTACGCGATCGGCACGACCTGGGGCGTGCTGAGCTACCGACCCGAACAGTTCGACAGCACCGAACCGTTCCTTGTGCTGTTCTTCGCGATCTATCTGATGAGCCCGATCCTGTACGCGTTCAAACGCGCACCCGATCGACGGGACGCAATCGACAGCACGCTGGTGTTCGGCAATCCACTCGTCGCATTCGGCCTGCAGGCCGCGCTGCTTGAGGGCGAGCGCATGCCACTGGCGATTTCAGCGCTGGCACTCGGCGTGATCTACGCGATCCTGGCGCGCGTCCTGATCCACCGCACGCGCGTGCTCGGCGAATCGTTTGCCGTGCTCGCGCTCGGTTTCTCCACGCTGGCGGTGCCGCTCGCGCTGTCTGCCCGCGTTACCGGATGCATCTTCGCGCTCGAAGGCGCGGCCCTGATCTGGCTCGGACTGCGCCAGCAACGACGTTTGCCGCGCTGGATCGGCAGCGGCCTGCAGCTGCTCGCCGCCGCGGCGTTTGCTGTCGCGAGTTTCTTCTCATCCACGCTGGATGCCGTTCCATTCGCGAACGGCATCTTCATCGGCGCGCTGCTGATTGCGGGCGCCGCCCTCGCCAGCGCATGGCTGTACCTGCGCGCGCGGGCGACGGCAAGTCGAAGCCTGCCGTTCTATCTCTGGGGCCTGCTCTGGTGGCTTGGCGCATGCCTGTTCGAGATCGAACGCAGTGTTCCGCAAGCAGCGCAGGGCGCGGCCGTGCTCGGCCTGATTGCATTGACGGCCTGGTTGGCGGCCGAAGCGCACCGACGCCTGCGCCAGACGGCGCTGGCCTGGACCGCGACACTCCTGCTCTGCTGCGGCGTGCCCGCCGCATGCCTGATCGGCGAAAGTGCGCATTGGCTCAGCGGCTGGACCCTGCTTTCCTATGCGGCCTACGCATTGTTCGGCTGGCGCGGCCTGATCTGCCTGCGCTCCGAACAGATCGCCACGCTGGCAGGTGCGCATCTGGGCTGGATGTGGACCTGGACCTGCGTATTCGCGATCGGCCTGCAACGATTCGCACTGGATGCCGGGCTCGGTGAAGGCTGGCAATTCCTGCTTGGCGCGTTGCCGCTGTTGACCATCCACGGCCTGAGCCTGCTGCGCCCGGCCTTCGTCGCGCCGCCGTTGAGCGCCGCATTCCCGCGCTATCGCCCGCTGGTCATGACGATCCAGGCATCCGTCCTCGCATTGTGCTTCATGTTCAGTCTGTTCCATGACGGCGCGAGCAATCCCTTGCCGTTCGTGCCCCTGCTCAATCCGCTGGAACTCGCGCAACTCGCGATGCTCGCCGGCTTCCTGCTGTGGTCGCGCGACGCTGCCGCACCGCAAGACATCCGGCGAGTGCGGGCGATCCTCGTGGCTGCAGAAGGTTTCCTTTTCGTCACGGCGGCGACCTTGCGCGCCGCGCACCGTCTCGCGGGCATTGCGTGGAATGAAGGCGTGATCAGTGCGAGCGTCTCGCAAACCAGTCTGGCCGTGGTCTGGAGCCTGCTCGGCGTGGCCGGCTGGGTGCTCGGTTCGCGTCGCGGCAACCGTCCGCTGTGGCTGGCCGGCGCCGTGTTGATGGCCGTCGTGCTGGTCAAATTGCTGCTGATCGACCGCCAGCATCTCGGCAACCTGTTCGGCATCGCCTCGTTCATCGCCTATGGCCTGCTGTGCACGCTGATCGGTTATCTCGCCCCGGCGCCGCCGCGCCAGTCCACGACGGAAGCTGCACCATGAGGCGCCTGACCGCACTCGCCATGCTCTGCGCGGCACCGGTCGCGCTGGCCGCGACGCCGCAGGATTTCGCCATGAGCCTGCCGATCGAGACGAACGGCGAAGGCGCGGCGTGGCAGATCGAATTGAACGCCGAGGTCTACGCCTGGAGCCAGGATCCGGCCCTGCGCGATCTGATGGTGTTCAACGCCGAAGGGCACGCCGTGCCAGTCGCCAGCTGGCGCAGCGCGACCCCGAAACAGGTCCGCGAACAGCGCGCAGACGTGCCGCTGCTGGCCTTGCCGGTCGACAGGGAAACCCCGGCCGGCAACGATCTGCGCCTGCTCGTCGAGCGGGATGCCAGCGGACGCCTGCAACGCATCGAGACCTCCGATACGAACGGCGCTGCCGGGGCAACGCCGTCGCGCGATGCCCTGGTCGATCTGAGTGCTTTCGCCAACGGCATCGATGCGCTCGAACTGCGCTGGAGCACGCCGACCGGTGGCGTCATCGCCCGCTACTCGATCGAAGCCAGCGATGACCTGCAGCGCTGGCGCAGCCTGCGCAACGATGCAGCCATCGTCTTGCTGGAACAGGATGGCGCGCGCGTCGAACGGCGTGAAATCAGCCTGCCCGGCGCGCGCGGGCGCTATCTGCGCCTGTATCGCCTGGATGCCGGCCCGCTGCTGGAAGGCCTGAGCGCGCAGGCACGCCGCACCGAATACGAGGCCGGTGCCCCCACGTCCCTGAACTGGCATGCCGCCACGGTCGAGCCGGATCCGGCATCCGCAGGCACGCGTTTCGCAGTGCACCTGCCTGCCGCGCTGCCCGTCGAGGCCTTGCGCATCGATCTCGGCAGCGACAACGCGCTCGCGCAGATCACGTTGTCATCGCCATCGGCCAGCAGCGGCAAGGCACAAACCGCCTGGAACGAATACGCACGCTTCGTGGCTTTCCGACTGCGCCAGGGCGAAGCCTTGATCGACAGCGGTGAGATCGTCCTGCCGCGCAAGATCCGGCAGCAGGATTTCCGTCTCGACTCGCGCACACCGCTCGCGCACGCGCCGACACTCAGCTTCGGCTATCGCCCGGAACGCGTCGTCTTTCTCGCCGAAGGCGCTGGCCCGTACCGACTGGCGGTTGGCAGCCTGCGCGAACGTCGTGTGGACGCACCGCTGGAAGCGGCGATGGCCAGCCTGCGCGGCCAGTTCGGTGAACACTGGCAACCACCGACCGCAGGACTCGGCGCTGCGCACGAAAGCGGCGGCGCGCAAGCATTGACGGCGGCACCGGTCCCGCCGGACTGGCGTCGTTGGCTGCTATGGGGCGTGCTGGTCGCTGGCGCTGGCGTCGTCGCCACGATCGCCCTGAGCCTGCTGCGCGGGAAGCGCTAGCGCGCCGGCATACAACGCGATGATCCACCAGAAGAACAATCCCCACCACGCCGAATAGAACGCGAAGTGCGTGTTGAGCGGGAAGCACATGACGATCAGGGCGATCGCCGGGGCCCAGGCGCGTTCGCGCGCCTCCCTGTCGGCACGCCGCCAGGCGCGGATCGCAAGTGTCGTGCCGAACAGCCACAGGGCGAGACCGGACAGGCCGGTTTCGCTGAGGATCTCGAGCACGATCTGATGCGCATGTGCGGCGCCGGTCTCCGCCTCGCCGCTCTCCACGACAAAACGATCGCCGGGCATCGCGTAGTGCGGATAGGCATAGCGGAATCCACGCACACCGACGCCGTTCACCGGATGCTCGCCCACCATGCCGAGCGCCGCACGCCAGATCGTCAAACGACCCGCTGAGGCTTCGTCGAGCGCCTGCGTCGTGCCCTGCAAGGCCAGCAGGCTGCGCTCCATGCGCGCGTCAAGCGCGCTCGTGCCGCGCCAGACCATGCCGATCGCGACCACGATCGCGATTGCCGCACCGAGCAGCAATGGCGCGAAGCGGCGCAGGCTGCGTGTTTCGCGCCAGGCAAACGCGATGCATACCAGCGCCAGCGAAAGCCAGGCCGCCCGCGAACCGGACAGCAGCACCGGAACGAGGATCACCAGGAACGCCAGCAGCAACCCGAGGCGTCCGCCGCGTTCGCGCGCGGCGAGCAGGAAGAATGGTGCCAGCACGGCGAGCACCGGTCCCAGCTTGAGGTTGTCTGCACCAAAGATGCCGGCCAGCCGTTCGCGTTCCGGCGCGCCACCGATGCTGTAACCGGTGACGAACTGCACCCATGCATCGAGCAGCCAGAGACCGGTCACCGCGGCCACGCCGAGAACGAAAGGCGACCACACGCCAGGTTTGCGCAGCGCACCGATCGCAAACAACGCGAACGGCAGGAAGCGCAGCGTTTCGGCGGCCGTCGTCCATGCCTTTTGCGCACGCGGCGCATCGAATGCGGAGAACACGATCGGCAGCCAGTAGCAGGCGAACAGCAATACGACCAGGCGCAGCGTCGGATCGGCGAACAGCGCCGGGCGCGGGCGCAGCAGCCAGACGATGGCCACGATCGCACCGATCAGGACCGGCAGTTCCGCGGTTCTTCCGATCGGCAGCAGGACCAGCACCGAAAGCACGATCACCGCGCTCGCGATGCCGCCACGCAGCGCCGGCGTTTCGTTCATGGATCGTCGTGCCGACGCTTCGGCTGTTGGGCGAGATCGGCATACAGGGCGAGCGTCGCGTCCTGCATGTCCGACAGGCGATAGCGTGTCAGCGGCTGGATCGCCGGAGCCGCGCGCATGAGCTCCGCGGCGCGCTCGGCAAGGCGCGCAGGATCGCCTGGCGGCACGCGGCCCGCCGGATAGAGATCGGTCAGCAGTTCGCCGACACCGCCATGCGCATAGCCGAGCACCGGACGGCACAGGGACAGTGCTTCAACGACGGTGCGGCCAAACGATTCCGGATGCACGCTCAGTTGCAGGATCAGGGTCGAGATCGCCATCACGTCGCGCACGTCGGCGCGCGGCGCGGTGATCACGAGCTTGTCGGCCACGCCGAGGCGGGCCGCCAGCGTCTCCAGTTCGCTGACGTAAGCCTCGCGGCCGGCCTCGCGCGCGCCCAGCAACAGCAAGCGTGCATCGATGCCGCGTGCGCTGAGATTGGCGAGCAGTTCAATCGCATCGGCATGCCCCTTGAGGCGGGTGCCGCGTGCCGGCAGGGTCAACATAGGCGCGCCATCGAGTTGCGGATACTCGGCGAAGAAGCGCGTGCGCCAATCGTCGTCCGGCTGGTAGCCGAACGGGAATTCCGCCGCATCCACGCCACGCGGAATCAGCACGAGCCGTGCCGGATCGGTGTTGCGGTAATGGCGCAGCACATGGTCGCGCACCAGATTGGACACGCAGATCACGCGCTCGCCGCGCGCCATGATGCTGCTGTACCAGCCCGGCGAATTGAGCCCGTGCACGGTGGTGACGAAATGCGGTCGCGGTGCGCGCATGCCACGCAGGGCACGCCAGCCGATCCACGCCGGCAAGCGCGAGCGCGCATGCACGATATCGGGCCGGATCTCGCGCAACAGCTCGCGCAGACGTGCGACGAGGGCAAGCGTGAGCAGCGATTTGCGGCCAATCGCCAGTTCGACATGCTCGCTGCCCTCGGCGCACAGGCGCTCGACCAGGCGGCCACCGGCCGAGACGACGATCGAGCGGTGCCCGGCAGCCACCAGTGCACGGCCAATCTCCAGCGCCGAACGTTCGGCCCCTCCGGAGGTCAGCGCAGGCACGAGTTGTACGACGGTCAGGCGCTGCTGTGTCACGTTCGGACCTTGCTCGGCAGATCGGTGCATTGGGCGGCATCGACGGATGCGCCCCGACAACCCTCAGGATTCAAGTATGTATTGCGCGCCGCAGTACGGGCATTTCGCCTCGCCACCCTGCGCCTCGATCGGCAGGTAGACCTTCGGATGCGAGTTCCACAGCGCCATTCCGGGCATCGGACAGCTCAGCGGCAGGTCGGCGGGTCCGACCCGGTAGCGGTTCTCGGCATTTGCCGGCACGCCGGCTTCCGCGGCAGGATTGCGGGAGGACATGTACTAGGCTCCGGAAAAGATGACAGCCCCTCAGTCTATCAGGAGATCAGCAGCACGGAATATGCCAATCGCATCACACCACGGGCATCGATGCGATCACGCAGCCGGCGCGAAGCAACGGTCGTTTCGTAATCCGGTACCGGCCTAGAATGGAGCGCTCATCTCGCCCCCTGCCTGTCCCATCACTTTCGGGAGAACACCCATGGATTTCGCCAAGCTCATCGAGCGCGCCAAGGCCATCCTGACCAGCCCCAGGACGGAATGGCCCGTCATCGCGGCCGAGCCGGAAACGGTCGCCAATCTCTACAGGAACTACATCCTCGTGCTCGCCGCGATTCCGGCGGTCATGGGCTTCATCAAGGGCAGCCTGATCGGATTCTCGCTCTATGGAATAACCGTGCGCACGCCGATTCCAGCCGGTATCGCGGCAATGCTGGTCAGCTATGCACTGACGCTCGGTGTCGTCTATCTGATGGCGCTCATCATCGATGCCCTGGCGCCAACATTCGGTGGCCAGAAAAATTTCGTGCAGGCATTGAAGACGGCCACCTATTCCTACACCGCTGGCTGGGTCGCCAGCGTCGCGATTATCGTGCCGTGGCTCGGCTGGCTGATCGCCCTCGCTGGTTCAATCTATGGCATTTACCTGCTCTATCTCGGCCTGCCGCATACGATGCGCAATCCGACCGACAAGTCGATCGGCTACACCGCGGTGACGATCATCATCGGCATCGTCATGAGCATCGTGGTCGGCGCCATCGTCGGCTCGATCACGACCGCCGCGAACATCGGCAATGCCACCATGCTGGGCAACGCGGGCAATCAGGTCACGATCGACTCCGACAGTCCGCTCGGCAAGCTCGCCGCGTTCGGCGAGCAGATGGAGAAGCAATCGAAGAAGATGGATGCCGCCAATCGCAGTGGTGACGCCAGTGCGCAAGCCGAAGCAGCCAGCGCCATGCTGGGCACGATGCTCGGGGGCGGCGATCAGGTCGAATCACTCGCTCCCGATGCCATCAAGCCGTTTCTTCCCGAGCGGCTCGGCAACTTCAAGCGCGAATCGATTTCCGTCGAACGCAATGGCGCGATGGGTGTGCAGGTCAGCACCGGACATGCGACCTATGCCGATCAGGATGGCAACCGTCTCGAACTCGAGATCACCGACATGGGGGGCGCGAAGGGCATCATGGCGCTGGCCGGATTCGCCGGCGTCGAAGTGGATCGCCAGACCAGCACCGGCTACGAGAAAACCTACAAGCAGGATGGCCGCCTGGTCAGCGAACGCTGGGACAACGCCAGCCGCAGCGGGGAGTTCAGCCAGGTCATCGGCGACCGCTTTGCCGTGAAACTCGATGGCAGCGGCGCCGGACTCGATATCGCGCGACTCAAGGCGGCAGCGGCGGCGCTCGATCTCGCGAAGCTCGAAGCACTCCGGAATGCCGGCGTAAAGCGCGGCTGAAATAGTTCACATGGCCTGCCGGGCTATTGTCCCGGCAGGTCGAAGACCAGTGCTTCGGCATCCTCGATGCCCAGCAGTTCAATGCGATTCTCGTGCAGCGCTGCCGCGCCATCACCGGCCGCGAGGCGCACGCCATTGAGTTCGAGAACTCCTTTGGTGACTTGCAGCCACGCACGACGCCCGAGGCACAGGGCATGCGCGATGCGTTGCCCGGCCGTCAGTCGCGCCACATGCACTCGCGTGTCACCGCGGATTGGCACGACGTGCTCACCGGCGTTCGCCGCAGCGATCAGACGCAGTCCGGCACAGGTGCCCGCGGTGAACGACCCCTTGCTCGTGCGTGGTTCCGCGTTCACGCGATCAGGCTGGATCCAGAACTGGAGATAGCGCGCAGGATCGCCCGCCGATGCGTTGGACTCCGCATGCGCGACGCCGCGACCGGCACTCAGGCACTGCAGATCGCCGGCCTTCAGCTCGATACCCGATACTTCGTCGCGCAAGCCGCCAGCAACGACCCAGGTCAGGATTTCCATGTTCGCATGCGTTTCGGGCGCCACGCCGGCAGCAGGCGCAAGCGTGATCTCGTTGAGCACGCGCAAGGCACCGAAACCCATGTGTGCGGGATCGTAGTAATCGCCAAACGAAAAGCTGTGCCAGCTGGCCGCGGCATCGCGCTGCGTGCTGCCACGTGCGCAGGCGGGTCGTATCGCGATCATCGTTATCGTTTCTGGGAAATTGAAAATACTGAGAAATTTACAGCGCGCGCCACATCGGCAGGCAAGCCGATTCCCTACCCGCGAGCGTCCCGCACCGCTCCCTTTGCGTTGCGCGCGAGGCGCAACGCAAAGGAGTGCAGGCTGTTCTTACTTGGCGTCCTTCTTGGGGGCGGTCGCTTCGGTCGTGATCTGGATCTTGACCTCGTCGCTGACGTTCGGCACGTATTTGGCGATAC
>JBEBXZ010000042.1:0-8712 GCA_040391335.1 Dokdonella fugitiva
ACTCGATACGCTCGGCGAGATCGCGGGCAACGGCAGCGATCCCGAGCTGCGCGACGAGGCGATCCGCATGCTCGGAATCAGCGGCGAGAAGAGTGCGCTCGAACGCCTCTCGACGTTGTTCTCGGCGAGCAAGGACAGCGCATTGAAGTCGCGCATCGTGCAGGCCTGGATGATCGCGAATCGCCAGGACCTGATCCTCGATGCGGCGCGCAACGAAACGGATGCCAGCGTGCGCGGGGAAGCGATCCGGCTGCTCGGCGCGATGCGCGCCACAAAGGAACTGCGTGAGCTTTTTGCCAGTGAGAAGGATGCCGGTAATCGGCAGGCGATCGTGCAGGCGCTGGGCATCGCCGGTGACGTAACGACGCTCACCTCGATCGCCACGAGCGAGCGTGATGCGGAGGTGCAGGGTTCGGCGATCCAGGCGATCGGCATTGCCGGCGGAAAACAAGGCAGCGAGGCCCTGGTCAAGCTCTACTCGTCAGCCGTCACGCAGCAGAACCGTGATGCGGCCCTTCACGGCTTGTTGATCGCTGGCGATACGGGCGCGATGCGCAGCTTGTATCAACAGGCGAAGACGACCGAAGAAAAAAAGAGCCTGCTGCGCATGCTGACGATGCTGCAAGGCGATGAAACGCTCGATCTGATCGAAGCGGAACTGGACAAGGGAGCCCGCAAGCCGTGAACGAATTCATTCGAGTGATGATCTGTGCGCTGGCCCTTGTCGCGGCCAGCGATTCGATGGCGGCGGGTATGATCCAGCGCATGGCCGGAAGCGACGGTTGGGTCGCATACAAGGTGCCGATCGAGCCGGGGCAGGGCGCGCCGTGTTGTCATGATCGACATGATCCGGCGAACGGAGAGCGTTGCGATCTGGATGGTGGCAACAAGGGCTTCTCGACCCACGATCGAGAGGACGAGTCGAGCGGCCAACTGAGCGTGTATTGGCGTATCCGCGATGGAAAGCCCGATCAGCTGCGTGCGTATGGCGCTTCGTGTGCGGTGACCAGCAATCAGCCGATCCGCTGGATCGATCCGGTTGCTGTCGGTGACAGCATCGGCGCGGTTGCGGAATGGACCGCTGATGATGCCGAGCGGCGCAAGGACGAGGTGGGATTTGGCCTGGCGGCGCTCGCTTATCACGGTGATGCGCGCGCGACGACCGAGCTCGAAATATTTTCGGCGCAAGGTCATGCCGGGAAACTGCGGGAGCAGGCCGTGTTCTGGCTTGGCCAGGCGCGCGGCGCCGAGGGTGCGCGCATCGTCCAGCGCATCGCGACGACGGATGCCAGTCCGAAATTCCGTGCGCATGCCGTGTTCGCCCTTTCGCGATCCGAGGTCGGCGATGCCTATGCGCAAATCCGCGACATCTCGCGCAAGGACTCGGATGACCACGTGCGCAGCCAGGCGCTGTTCTGGATGGCGCAGATGCAGGATGCGCGCGCGGCGAAGGATATCCGTGAAGCACTGGATCACGAGACTTCGGATGCCGTGCGCGATCAGGCCGTGTTCGCCTTGTCGCAACTCAGGGACGATGCCGCAACTACCGCCCTGATCGGCCTGATCGAAAGCGACCAGCCACGCGCCATCAAGCAGAAGGCCCTGATCTGGCTTGGTCAATCCGATTCGACACGCGCCACGGATTTCCTCGATCGCTTTCTCGTGCGTCAGAGCCGGCCCTGAGTGTGATGGCAACAAAGTGCGTCGCCGATCCGTGCGTCGCGCTGATCGGGCGAGCAGAGCCGTTTCCTGGTGCAGCGACGGCGTGGGGCTGCGTGGCCTGCAATCCAAACAGACGGTCATGAGCGCTGTCCGTCTTCGATCGCTGCTCCGGCAGGCGTCGATCGGCGTACTGGTGTTGACGGGGTCCGCTATCGATCCGAAGCAGATCTCGGATGTTGAGGCCCTTGGCGCCTGAAAATCGCGGAATGAGAGTCAGGGTTCACCACACGGAAGCTAAGAAGCGGGACGTTATTTCGGATCGACTGCAACCTCGATCGTCGTGGCCGTATCACCCTCTCCCGCTGATCCGCTTTCAAGAAGGAGGGGCCGATGAAAACCATTGTGATCTTGCTGATATGTCTCTTTACGTCACCTGCACTCCATGCGCAGCGTCCAACGCTTGAGCAGTTCATCGACACCTATGCCGCCGGGCAGCACTTCAGCGGCACCGTACTCGTGCACAGCTCTGGCAAGGTCGACTTGGTGCGCAGTTTTGGACTGGCCGACCGCGCGTTCGACATTCCGAACACGCCACAAACGCGCTACTGGATCGCCTCGATCACGAAATTGTTCACCGCGTCACTGATCATGAGACTTCACGAGCAGGGGCGCATTGATCTGGACGCGACGATACAGGCCTATCTGCCCGACTACCGCGGCGCGGCAAGCGACAAGGTCACCTTGCGGCAGTTGCTTCACCACACCTCCGGCATCGACAATCCTGACAAGGTGCAGAACTTCGAGCAGGCCATGCGCGAGGGCATGCCCATGTACATGACGCCGATGACCATCGACGACATTGTGTCGCGCTATTGCAGCGGAGCGCTTGTGCACGAGCCCGGCAAGGTCTTCGACTACAACAATGCCGAATACATCATCCTCGGCAAGATCATCGAGCAGCGCACCGGCAAGGCGTTCGCCGATGTACTCGATGAGTCGATCCTGCGTCCACTTGGAATGAAGAATACGGGCATGCTTGGTGGCGGTCGCATTGTTGCGAAGCTCGCGCCTACGTACCTGATGCGACCGGGTTCCGGGGTGCTGACCGATGACTTTCCCGTGTTCCCGGAAAACTGGTTCGCTGCCGGATCGATGTATTCGACGGCTGGAGACCTGCTGCGTTTCGCAGAGGGTCTTTTTGGTGGCAAGGTGATCAGCAGTGAGAGTCTCGATCAGCTGATCCAGCCTGGACTCGACGACTACGGTTTCGGAGTGTGGTCATATGACGTGACCATTGCGGGCAAATCGCATCATGTCATCAAACGGCCAGGTCGAATCATGGGGGCGCAAACCCAGCTTTACCACGTGATGTCGCCGGACCTTACGATCATCTTGCTCGCGAATACGGGTAGTACAGACCTCGATGAATTCGCCTCCGAAATCGGCAAATTGATTCTGTCGAGTCAGTAGTTCCGGCAGACAAGTCTTCGAGTTGACGTCTTGCCGCTGCCTACTGCTGACCTTGGAGTTGATGGCGGCGAGTCGCCAGGTTCTGACTATCGTTCAGGCAGCGGACAGATTGGGAACAAACTCCAAGCCCTGTCGGTCAAAATTTTTGTTGGCAACTTGAACCAACCTTTGGACTTCCGAATGTCCAATTCTGACCGATAGCCCACATCGAACGGGAGCCTCAGAACCAGCGCCGTAGTCAGCGCCTGCCGGAACGTGCGGTCAACTCCACCGGGATCTCCGGGCAGCCGTTCGCACCCCGCCGCTGCCGCTCGCGTAGAATGGGCTGCCTCGTCTTCGCTGGACTTTCCACGTGTCAGAAGAAATCCAATATCCCGCGCTGTATCTCAAGCGCGGTGAAGACATACGACTGCGTGCGGGTCATCTGTGGGTGTTTTCCAACGAAGTCGACGTGCAGCGTTCGCCGTTGTCGGGTTTCGAGCCAGGCCAGGCCTGTGTGATCGTCGACAGCCGCGACAAGCCGATCGGTGTCGGCTATGTCAATCCGAACTCGCTGATCTGCGCGCGGCTGGTCAATCGTGGCATCGAGCACGCGCTGGACCAGTCGCTCATCGTGCACAAGCTGAAGGTGGCGCTTGCGCTGCGTGAGCGCATGTTCGAAGAGCCGTACTACCGCCTCGTTTTCGGCGAATCGGATGCCTTGCCGGGCCTGACCATCGACCGTTTCGGCGATGTGATCGTCGCGCAGACGACGACGGCCGGCATGGAGCGCATGAAGGACGACATCACCGCGGCGGTGGTCAAGGTCATCAAGCCGCGCCAGTTGTGGTGGAAGAACGACGCATCGATCCGCGCGATGGAGCATCTGCCCGAATATGCCGATCTCGGCCATGGCGAACCGGCCGATCAGCCGATGCTCGTGCGCGAGGCGGGGCTGGAATTCGAATGTGATCCGGTCGGTGGCCAGAAGACCGGCTGGTTCTACGACCAGCGTGGCAATCGCGATCATCTCGCCCAATTGGTCAAGGGCAAGCGCGTGCTCGACATGTTCAGTTACCTGGGCGGCTGGGGCTTGCGCGCGGCTGCGTTCGGCGCGAGTGAGGTGGTCTGCGTGGATGCCTCGCAGGCGGCGGTGGATGCGATCACGCGCAATGCGCAGCGCAATGGCATGTCCGATCGCGTCCGCGCGGTGCGTGCCGACGGTTTCGAATATCTCAGGGCGCTGCGCGAGGAACGTGATCGTTTCGATGTCGTGGTGCTTGATCCGCCCGCCTTCGTCAAGCGCAAGCGGGATCTGGCCGAAGGCCGCACGGCGTATCGGCGACTCAACGAACTGGGCATGCAGGTGCTCACGCGCGACGGCATCCTGATCACCTGCTCGTGCTCGTACCACATGCCGCGCAACCTGCTGCTCGAAGCCGTGCAGCAGGGCGCGCGCCATCTCGATCGCCACGCGCAGTTGCTCCTGAACCTGCAGCAGGGCGCGGATCATCCGATCCATCCGGCGATCCAGGAAACCGAGTACCTCAAGGGTTTCGTGCTGCGTATCCTGCCGGCCTGAAGACGTCATGCGCGGGAATCCGCGCCGGGCATAATGCGGACTGCAACGACCTCATCCGGAAGCCATGCACCATTTCGTAGATTTCGATCCCATCGCGTTCTCGATCGGCCCGGTCGCCGTGCACTGGTACGGCATCATGTACCTGATCGCGTTCGCCACCTTCTGGTTTCTCGGCGAACGCAGGCGCCGCGCCGGGCGCCTGCCGGTTGGCGCGACTGCATTCTCGGATCTGGCCTTCTACGGAATGATGGGCGTGATCATCGGTGGTCGCCTCGGCTACGTGCTGTTCTACGGCACCGAGGAATTGCTGCGCGATCCGCTGTCGCTGTTCCGCGTCTGGGAAGGCGGCATGTCGTTCCATGGCGGCTTGATCGGCGTGCTGGTCGCGGCCTGGATATGGAGTCGGCGCAATCACCTGCATTTCTTCGACGTGATGGATTTCGTCGCGCCGCTGGTCCCGATCGGCGTCGGCGTCGGACGTGTCGGCAACTTGCTCGGCGTCGAGCTGTGGGGGCGGCACACGGATGTTTCGTGGGCGATGATCTTTCCGAATTCCTTCGATCATGCGGGGCGGACGCTCGATCAGCTCAAGGCGCTGGCCGCCGCCGGGCAGTTGAATGCCGAGTTGCGTCATCCTTCGCAGCTTTACCAGATGGCGCTCGAAGGCATCGTCATGTTCACGCTGCTGTTCCTCGTCTCGATGAAGCCGCGTCGGCGCTATCTGGTTTCGGGGTTGTTCGCGCTGTTGTACGGCGTGTTCCGTTTCAGCGTCGAGTTCGTGCGCGAGCCGGATGCGCAACTGGGCTATCTCGCGTGGGGCTGGCTGACGATGGGCCAGCTGCTGTCGTTGCCGCTGGTCGTGCTTGGCCTGTTCCTGATCGCGCTATCGCGGCGCGCGCCGATCCTCGAACCGCGCGTGGTCGATGATCCGCCGAAGGAAAAGCACTGATGCGCCAGTATCTCGACCTGCTGCGGCATGTGCTCGAACATGGCACGCCGAAATCCGATCGCACCGGCACTGGCACGCACCGCGTGTTCGGCTGGCAGATGCGTTTCGACCTGAGCCAGGGGTTTCCGCTGGTCACGACGAAGAAGCTGCATCTGCGCTCGATCGTGCACGAGCTGATCTGGTTCCTGCAGGGCGATACGAACATCGCCTATCTCAAGGACAACGGCGTCAGCATCTGGGACGAATGGGCGGATGCGGAAGGGAATCTCGGCCCGGTCTACGGCCAGCAGTGGCGTTCGTGGCAAGCGCCGGACGGCCGCGCGATCGACCAGATGTCAGCGGTGATCGACGAGATCAGGCGCAATCCCGATTCGCGACGCCTGATCGTCAGCGCCTGGAATGTCGCCGATCTGCCGCGCATGGCCTTGCAACCCTGCCATACGATGTTCCAGTTCTACGTGGCCGATGGCAAGCTGTCCTGCCAGCTCTACCAGCGTTCGGGCGACATCTTCCTCGGCGTTCCCTTCAATATCGCCAGCTACGCGCTGCTGACGCACATGGTTGCGCAGGTGTGCGGGCTTGGCGTCGGCGATTTCGTGCACAGTTTCGGTGATGCACATCTGTACTCCAATCATTTCGAGCAGGCGCGCGAACAGCTTTCACGCACGCCGCATGCACTGCCGACCCTGCGGCTGAATCACGATGTCACATCGATCTTCGATTTCCGTTTCGAGGACGTGACGATCGAGAACTACGTCGCCGACAAGGCGATCAAGGCACCGGTGGCCGTGTGATCGCGCTGATCGCCGCGCTCGATCGCAAGTTCGCCATCGGCCGCGATGGTGCGATGCCGTGGCATCTTCCAGATGACCTCCGTCGCTTCAAGCGGCTCACGCTCGGCAAGCCGACGCTGATGGGACGCAAGACGGCGTTGTCGATCGGACGCGCCTTGCCGGGCAGGGTGAACCTCGTCATGAGCCGTACCGGATCGGCGCCGTATGCCGGACAGCAGTGCGTCGGATCGCTGGATGAAGCGATCGCGGTCGCCGGCAATGACGATCTCATGATCGTGGGCGGTGGCGAGATCTATGCGCACGCGCTGCCACGGGCAACGCATCTGTACCTCACGTGGATCGAAACCGAGGCGGACAATGCCGACACCTACTTTCCGCGTGTGGATCTGGCGGAATGGGAAGTGACTTCCGAGGAAGTGCATGCCGCGGATGCGCGACATGCGCTCGCGTTCCGCTTCACCGACTATCGACGGCGCGACTGCGGCCAGCACGCCTGAAAAAACAGCGGCATGCCTAGTCCATGTCCTTGCCAGCGGGCTTCGGTCGATCGGATTTGAGCGCGACGAATTCCGGTTCCTCGACGTCGAGGCGCATGGCGGTCAGCGCGCCGCCCCAGACGCAGCCGGTATCGATTGCGTAGACACCAAGCCCGGCAAAGCGTCCGAGCGTCGACCAGTGGCCGCAGACGATGCGCAGGTCGCGCCTGGCCTGGCCGGGAACTTCGAACCACGGATACTGCCCGGGCTTTTGCGTGCCCGGCATGCCTTTCTCGGCAAAGGCGATGCGACCGCGGATGTCGCAGTAGCGCATGCGCGTAAGCACATTGATGCCGGCACGCAGGCGTTCGATGCCGGCGAGCTTGGGCGACCACGTATCCGGCTTGTTGCCGAACATCTGCTTGAGCAGGCGCCGATAATCGCTGGCGCGCAGGCGAATCTCGATTTCACGCGCGACGCGCTCGGCTTCGGCGACGCCCCAGCGCGGCGCGAGGCCGGCATGGATCATCATGTAGCCGAGTTTGCGATCGGCGTGCAGCAGAGGGCGATGGCGCAGCCAGTCGAGCAGTTCGGTGCGGTCCGGCGCGAACAGCACCTCGCGCAGCTCCGGATTGACCTTGGCCTGATCCTGTTCGCTGCGTTCGGCGATCGCCAGCAACGAAAGATCATGGTTGCCGAGCGTGACCACGGTGCGCTCGTTGAGCGAGCGGATCAGGCGCAACGCGGCCAGGGACTGGCCGCCGCGATTGACGAGATCGCCACAGAACCAGAGCGTGTCGCGGGCCGGGTCGTAGCCGATCTTCTCGATCAGCCTTGCCAGTTCGTCGTAGCAGCCCTGGATGTCGCCAATAGCCCAAGTTGCCATGTCAGTGCACGATGCCCGCGCGGTCAGGGCATGCCACTAGTGCAAGGTCCGCGGGATCGACAGCACGAAGGATGGGATGTCGGCATCGAAATGCGTTCCGTCTTCGGCAACCATCTGGTAACTGCCGTGCATGGTGCCGACCGAGGTCTCGAGGATCGCTCCCGAGGTGTACTCGTAGCCCTCGCCGGGATGCATCAAGGGCTGTTCGCCGACCACGCCATCACCGCGCACTTCACGCACCTCGCCATTGCCGTCGGTGATGATCCAGTGACGGCTCAGCAGGCGCGCACCGAGCGTGCCGCGGTTGTGGATCGTGATCGTGTACGAGAAAACATAGCGGTTGTCCTGCGGTTTCGATTGCTCATCGATGAACTGCGTTTCCACCGATACCGCTATGTCGTGGGTTTTCTTGCTGGCCATGGGAGGGATTGTCAGCGAGTGGGTCGCAGGGGGCAAGCACAATGGCGGATCGTGCTCATCGAGGGGCGAAGGGTGAGCGTGAATTCCAGCACGCGGGGATGGGTCATCGGCCTTCCTGCACGGACGGCGCGGCATCAAGCAGGCGCGCCAGTTCGACATACGCCTGCGGGGCCAGTTGTTCGGCGCGCGCGCGCGGATCGATGCCGGCGGCTTCGATCTGCGCCACGCTGGCGATGTCGCCCAGTGAATTCGAAAGTGTCTTGCGGCGTTGGCCGAACGCGGAGCGCACCAGTCGAGCGATCGTGGCGTGGTTGGCGATCGGGCGCTCCTCGCGCGGACGCGGGATCAGGCGCACGACGGCCGAATCGACCTTCGGCGGCGGACGAAATGCCCCCGGTGGCACGAACAGCAATGGTTCGACGCGGCAGGCGAGCTGCAGCATGACGCTGAGCCGACCGTAGACCTTGCTTCCCGGTGCGGCGGCCATGCGGTCG
>JBEBXZ010000043.1:0-8595 GCA_040391335.1 Dokdonella fugitiva
TCGATCGTGGAGTCCCTGCCCCATGCGCAAGATGAAATGGCTGCCCGTGCTGATCGCCGCTTTGTGCACCGGTCTGGCAGGTGCCCAGGAAAAGGGCGTGCGCCTGCCTGATATCGGCAGTTCCGCAGCCAGCGCCTTGTCGCCGGAAGAAATGAAGGCCTACGGGGCAAGCATGCTGCGCGAAATGCGTGCCTACAACATGGTCTTCGATGATCCGTTGGTCAGCGACTACCTGCAATCGCTCGGCTACCGTCTGGTCTCGTTCAGTGACGGCGCGAACCAGTCGTTCACGTTTTTTGTCGTGCGCAGCAACGACATCAATGCGTTCGCGGCGCCGGGCGGATACCTCGGTTTCAACATTGGCCTCATCAACGCGGTGAGCAGCGAGGACGAACTGGCGGCCGTGATCGGCCACGAGATCGCGCACATCACGCAACAACATCTTTTGCGCGCTTTCGAGGACTCGAAGAAAAGCACGCTGCCGATTGCACTGGCCATGCTCGGGGCGCTGGTCGCCAGCCGCAACCGCAACGATGACGCCGGCCAGGCCGCGATCATGGGCGGCGTCTCATTGATGCAGCAACGCGCGATCAATTTCACGCGCTACGACGAAATCGAGGCCGATCGGGTCGGCATCCAGACGCTGGCGCGAGCGGGCTATGATCCGCTCGCAATGGCCGATACGTTCGGCATGTTCCAGCGCATCATGCGCACGAATGGCGTCGACATTCCCGAGTTCCTGCGCACCCATCCCGTGGACGTCAATCGTATCGCCGATGCCAAGGCGCGCGCGGTGCAGCTCGGCCGCAGCTATCCGCAGCCGGCCATCAAGACAGCTCCTGTCGATCCAGGCAGCGCGACGGCAACGGCGGGGCCCACTCCGCTGATCCTCAGCATCCCCAAAACTCCGCTCGGCAATCCGCGCGCGATCGCGAGGGCGAATCCCACCGGCCCGAACTATTTCGAGTTGATGCGTGAACGCGCGCGAACGCTCAACGCGGATTCCGCGAATGCGATCCTGCGCTACTACGCGGATGAGCGGGCACGCGATCCGGCCGCCAATACGCCGACCAACCGTTACGGTCACGCACTGGCGCTGGTCCGCGCACGTCAACCGGCGGCGGCGATGGCCGAGTACGAAAAACTGCTCGCCCAGTATCCGAACCACTCCGTGTTCGAACTCGGCATGGCCGAGGCCGAGGACCAGTCGGGACAGAAAGCCGCCGCATTGAAGCGCTACGAGCACCTCAATACCGACTATCCGGGCAATCGTGCGATTTCGCTGGCCTACGCCGATGCATTACTGGCGAGTGGCGAGAACACGTCCGCGCAGCGCGCACAGGATCTCTTGCGCCCGCTGCTTGCCCGCTATGGCGAGGATCCCGACCTGCAGCGCAGCTTTGCCCGCGCCAACGAACTGGCCGGCGACAAGGTACGTGCCGCCGAAGCCTACGCGGAGGCGGCGTTCCTCAACGGCCGCGCCGAGGATGCCCTGAACCAGCTCAGGGCACTGTCGAAGAAGGATGGCCTCACCTACTACCAGCGCGCGCGCGTCGATGCACGGATCACCGCGATGACCTCCGTCGTGCTCGATTTGCGCAAACGCGGATCGCGCGAAGGCGATGGCCAGGAAACGGGTGGACTCGTCCCGGCGTTCGGCTGTACGCGTACACCGTGTCTTGAAGTGTCATCGCGGCGTAATAATTCTCCGTTGCAATGAACATGTCACAAGGAGCCCATGTCGGGCCCATCCCCAGCGAAGTCGTGCAAAAACGCGTACTCATCGTAGAAGACGAACCCGCCATCCGCGACATGGTCGCGTTTGCCTTGCGCAAGGCCGGAATGGATGCGATCCATGCATCGGATGCACGCACGGCGCAAATCGCGATCGGCGACCAGATCCCGGATCTGATCCTGCTCGACTGGATGCTGCCCGGCATGCCTGGCATCGATCGGGCACGGCGCCTGCGCCGCGTGGACCTGACCCGCGACATTCCGATCCTCCGGCTGACGGCGGGGGGCGAGCAAACCGCACGCGTCGCGCGCCTCGACGCCGGCGCCGACGACTATGTCGTCAAACCTTTCTCGGCACGCGAACTCATCGCGCGCATCCGCGCCGTCATGCGACGCACGCACGGCGAAGACACTGAAGGCGTCATCGAAATCGCCGGGCTGCGCATCGACAGTGCCGCGCACCGCGTATTCGCCAGGGACCAGACCGTGCCGATTGGTCCCACCGAGTACCGCCTCCTGCATTTCTTCATGACCCATCCGGAACGCGTCTATTCGCGAAGCCAGCTGCTCGACCATGTCTGGGGCGGCGGCGTCTATGTCGAGGAACGTACGGTCGACGTGCACATCCGTCGCCTGCGCATGACCCTCACTCCGCACGGCATGGACAATTTCGTGCAGACCGTGCGCGGCGCCGGTTACCGTTTCTCCTCAAACGTGTGACTACTCCAGCTGCCAGGCGGCGCTCGAAACTGTTCGGCCTGCTGCGCGCGTTCCGCGACGCTGCGGCCGCATTGCCGGATGCCCTCGTCGCCCTGGACGAACAACAACGCATCCGCTGGTTCAACGCGGCGGCCGGGCGTCTGCTCGGACTGGATTATCCGCAGCACCTGAATGTGCAACTGGGCGAAGCGGTGACCCTTCCCGGGCTCGCCGACTGGATCGCGCAAGGTGGCGCCGACGTCCTGAGCGATGTGCTCGCGCCGGGCGATGAGGACGTCCACCTGAGCCTGCGCCTGATTCCGTACGCGGAAGATCACGCGCTGCTGCTGGCACGCGACATCAGCCAGTTGCTGCGCCTCGAAAAGGTGCGCCGCGATTTCGTCGCGAACGTCTCGCATGAATTGCGCACACCGCTGACCGTCGTGCACGGCTATCTCGACCTGATCGAGCCGGAGCAGATCCCCGAATTCGAATCGATCCTGCGCGAGCTGCGCAACCAGTCGCGCCGCATGACCCAGATCGTGGAGGATCTGCTGACGCTGTCGCGCCTTGATGCGCAGGAAATCCTTCCGGAAGCGCGCGTGGTCATGCGTCCCTTGCTGCGCACCTTGCAACGCGATGCCGAAGGTCTCAGTCGTGGCCGGCATACGATCACGATCGACATCCAGGGCCAGCACGATGTGCTTGGATCGCCGAAGGACCTGCACAGCGCATTTTCCAACCTCGTCAGCACTGCCGTGCGCTACACGCCGGTCGGCGGCAGCATCCACATCAGCTGGACCAGTGGGCAGCAAGGCGGGCGCCTCGCCGTGCGCGATACCGGACACGGCATCGCCGCGCAGCACCTTCCGCGCCTGACCGAACGCTTCTATCGGGTATCGACCAGTCGTTCACGCGAAAGCGGCGGCACCGGCCTCGGCCTTTCGATCGTCAAGCATGTCCTGCAACTGCATGACGCCCATCTTGAAATCGAGAGCAAGACCGGCGTCGGCAGCACGTTCACCTGCGTGTTCGGCATCGAGCACCTGATGCCACCCGAATTTGCCCTTGAGGAAGAATGATGAAACCGTCGTTGGCGGCAATGGACGCTGAAACAGCGGGCCAGGTGGGCGCGCAGGACCTGACTGCCGATGGTGGACAGCGCGACTTCAGCGATCCAAAGCTTTACCTGAACCGTGAACTGGCGCAGATCGAGTTCAATGGACGCGTCATGGCGCAAGCCGAGGATGCACGCAACCCGCTGCTCGAACGCCTGCGCTTCATGTGTATTTCCTGCACCAACCTCGATGAGTTCTTCGAGGTCCGGGTCGCCATCCTCAAGCAGCATTTCGCGTTTGGCGACTCGCGCCTGAGCTCGGACGCCATGGCGCCCGCCGAGCTGCTCGCGCAGATCCGCACCCGCGCGATGCAACTCGTCGAGCGGCAATATGCATTCTGGAACAACGTGCTGTTGCCTGAGCTCTCGCGCGAAGGCATCCATTTCCTCACCCGCGACAAGTGGACCGCGCGCCAGCGTCGCTGGCTGCAGGGATACTTCCGCAATGAAACCCTGCCCGTGCTTTCACCGCTCGGCCTCGATCCGGCACACCCGTTCCCACGCATCCTCAACAAGAGCCTGACCCTGGCCGTGGTGCTGCAGGGCAAGGATGCGTTTGGCCGCGAAGGCCACATGGCCTTGCTGCGTGCGCCACGGTCGCTGCCGCGCATCATCCGCCTGCCCGCCGAGGTATCCGAAGGCGAAATCGAGTTCGTGTTCCTGTCCGACCTGCTGCATGAGTTCATGGACGAATTGTTCCCCGGCATGCAGGTCAAGGGCTCCTATCAGTTCCGCGTGACGCGCAACAGCGAACTGTTCGTCGATGAGGAAGAGGTCGAGAATCTGGCACTGGCCCTGCGCGACGAACTGCGTGGCCGCGGTTACGCGAAGGCCGTTCGTCTTGAAGTCGGATCGAATTGTCCGCAGACGATCACCAACATGCTCAAGCAGAATTTCGAGCTTGCCGACCAGGACGTCTATCTCTGCGAGGGACCTGTCAACGTCAGCCGCAGTATCGCGATCTACGACCAGATCGATCGTCCGGACCTGAAATATCCACCGTTCGCTCCAGCCATCCACCACTCCGTAGTGGATGGCGAGAACCTGTTCGACGCGATCCGCGAGCGCGACATCCTGCTGCATCATCCTTTCGAATCATTCGCCACGGTCAGTGAACTGGTACGCCAGGCCAGCGTCGATCCCGATGTGCTCGCGATCAAGCAGACGCTCTATCGCGCCGGAACCGATTCGCAACTGGTCGATCACCTGGTCGAAGCCGCGCGCCAGGGAAAAGATGTCACCGTCGTCGTCGAGCTGCGCGCGCGCTTCGACGAGGAAGCGAACCTGCGACTGGCGAATCGTCTGCAGGAAGCCGGCGTGCAGGTCGTATACGGCGTGGTCGGTTACAAGACGCATGCCAAGATGTTGTTGATCGTGCGCCGCGAAGCGGGCGGCTTGCGCCGCTATGTGCACATGTCCACCGGCAACTACCATCAGGTCACCTCGCGCGTGTACACCGATTTCGGCCTGATGACCGCGCATGCCGGCATCGGCGAGGACGCGCACCTGCTGTTCCTGCAATTGTCCGGCCTCGGTCCGATCATCAAGCTCAAGCACCTGCTGCATTCGCCTTTCACCCTGCACAAGGGACTGATGGAAAAGATCGATCGCGAAGCAGCCCATGCACGAGCCGGCAAGCCGGCACGCATCATCGCCAAGATCAACGCGCTGAACGAGCCACACGTGATCGAGACCCTGTACGCGGCCTCGTGCGCAGGCGTGCAGATCGACCTGATCGTGCGCGGCGCATGCACCTTGCGCCCGGGAATCCCCGGCGTGTCGGAGAACATCCGCGTGCGCTCGATCGTCGGCAGGTTCCTGGAGCACAGCCGCGTGTACTGGTTCGAGAACGACGGTACGCCGGAGATCTATTGCTCGAGCGCCGACTGGCTCGATCGCAACCTGCTGCGCCGGGTCGAGATCTGCTTCCCGATCCTCAACCCGAAGCTCGCCAGGCGGGTCTACGAGGAATCCCTGCAGAATTACCTGGTCGACAATACACAGGCCTGGCAGCTCCAGTCGGATGGCAGTTACATCCATCTGCAACCCGGAGACGCGCCGCCGCACACCGCGCAACTCGTGTTGCTCGGGAAGCTTTGTTCGTGATGAGCGCCGACGGCACCCAGGAAATCCGCGATGGCGACATCATCGCCGGCGCCGATCTCGGTTCGAACAGTTTTCACCTCGTCGTCGCCCGCTATGAACGCGGCGAGGTGCGTGTCCTCGACCGTCTGCGCGAAACGGTTCGCCTCGCCGCCGGTTTGCGCGACGACGGAACACTGACGCGCGAACGCCGCGAAGTCGCGTTCGCCTGCCTCGCCCGCTTCGGCCAGCGCCTGTCGGGGTTCCGGCCCGACCAGGTGCGTGCGGTCGCCACCAACGCCGTGCGCCGGCTCGCGCATCCGCAGGCATTTCTGCTACCTGCGGAAACCGCACTCGGTCACCCCATCGAAGTCGTGTCCGGTCGCGAAGAAGCGCGACTGATCTACATGGGCGTCGCCCATGGCCTTCCGCTCAGCGACAACAAGCGACTGGTCGTCGACATCGGTGGTGGCAGCACCGAGTTCATCATCGGGCGCGGCTTCGACGCCCTGGAGCGCGAGAGCCTGCAGGTCGGCTGCATTGCGAGTACCCGCCGATTCTTCGATGACGGCAAGATCACCTTGAAGCGCTGGCAGCAAGCGGCCAGTGAAATCGCGATCGAACTCCAGCAATTCGGTGCGCACTACCGTGAGCGCGGCTGGTCCGAGGCAATTGGTTCTTCCGGAACGGCCAAGGCGATCGGCAACATGATCCTGACCAACGGATGGAGTGACCAGGGCATCACCCCGGCATCGCTGGCCAAGGTCAGGGAAGCATTGCTGCGCGCGGGAAGCGTGGAGCAGATCGATATCGCGGGCTTGCCGAAAGATCGCGTGGGCATCATCGCCGGCGGTGTCGTGATCCTCGAATCGGTTTTCGACACGTTTGGCCTTGAGCGCATGAGCGTATGCGACACGGCCATGCGCGAAGGCCTGCTCTACGACATGCTGGGCAGAGCCCAGCAGAAGGATCCGCGGCATACGAGCATCAATGCGCTGGCGCAGCGCTACGGTGTCGACCAGGCCCAGGCAACACGGATCGGCGCCACGGCTGACGCGCTGTTCTCGCAGGTTGCAGCCGAGTGGCAACTCGATGCGGTCGCGCACGACATCCTGGCGTGGAGCGCGCACGTGCATGAGATCGGACTGGCGATTGCGCACAGCCAGTACCACGTGCATGGCGCGTACATCATCGCCAACTCGGATCTCGCCGGTTTCAGCCGGCAGGGGCAGCAACTGCTGGCAACGATCGTGCGTTCGCACCGCCGACGCCCGGATGCGGAAGGGCTGCGCGGACTTCCGCCACGCATGCAGCCTTTTGCCCAGCGCGTCACCGCGCTGTTGCGGCTGGCGATCCTGCTGCATCGTTCACGCGCTGATGAAGAACTCCCGCCCTTGCGCCTGCAGGCATCCGGCAACCAGCTCACTCTTGAATTGCCTCGCGGCTGGCTGGAACAACATCCGCTCACGCGCGTCGATCTCGAACATGAGCGCGATTCGCTCAAGCAGATCGACATCAAGCTGCAGGTGGTCAAGTCGAACGCCGCGACCGTCGCCGCCTGATCGCGCGGCGTCGGTCCGGCAACAGCGCTGGCCTTCCCGACGGGGGCGCGGCGCTGGCGATCGGCGATTTCAGGAACGAGGCGCGTACTCCGCTGCCAGCGCACGCATCGACGCATGCGGCGAGCTGGTCAGCTGCGGGAGCAAGGTGGCGAGGAATGCGGGCGAGGCCTCGGCCAGGGCGCGACGCAGCCACCCAATGGCTTCGTCGACGCGCCCCGCTGCGGCAAGGCTCGCCGCATAACTGGCCTGGCCCCTGAAATCGCCGCCCTCGGCGGAACGCTGGTACCAGAGCACAGCCTGCCCGGGATCGGCGTCGTGCACCCAGCCTTCCTCGTGGAAACGGCCCACGAAGTTCATCGACTTGGCATGGCCGAGATCGGCCGCGCGCCGATACCACGCGTATGCAGCCTGGCGATCGGCGGCAACGCCACGACCGGTCGCAAGCGAATGCGCATAGTTGTACATGCCCCAATCCGAGCCATGCTCGGCAGCGCGACGAAACCAGATCGTCGCCAGTTCCGCATCGATCGGCGTGCCCTGCCCGAGTTCGTGGCAGCGACCGAGCATGTTCATGGCCAGCGCACTGCCCTGGCTCGCCGCCAGCGTGTACCAGTGCACTGCCTCGACGGCATCGACCTCGACGCCGCGCCCTTCGATGAGAATTTGCGCATGGATCAGCTGCGCCTCGACGTCGCCCGCTTGCGCGCGGCGAGCCGCTTCCGCGATGCCACGCGGTGGATCCTCGCGCAACAGGCTTGCCAGCGAATCGTGGGCCGGATCCCCGGGGGAGGTTTGTTCATTGGAATTGTTCATGGACGAAAGGATATCGCGATGGCGGCAGGCAAAAAAAACCCGCCTTCCAGGAAGGCGGGTGGAAAGGCATCGCGAGCGATGCGCAATGAGCGGGAGACGTGAAAGATCAGAAGTTGTAGGTGGCCGTCAGCGTGTAGGACCGCGCATCACCCGGAGTCGCCCAACCGTTGTTGCGGATGCGCGTGTAGTACTCCTTGTCGGTCAGGTTGTTCACGTTGAACTGCAGGCCGAAGTCGCGATTGATGCGGTAGGCCACCATCGCGCGATGCACCCAGTAGTCGGCGGACTTCGTGAGCGGACCGCTCGCGTACGTCGCCGAATGCTGCTGCACGTAGTTGTCGGCCTGGTAGGTCGCGCCGTATCCAACCTGCCACTGGCGCGTGATGTCGTACGTGGTCCAGACGCTCAGCGCGTTCTCGGGCGTGTTGGTCAGTGGGTCGCCCTTCGTGTAGTCCTGGCCGAGGCCGGAAACATAATCTGAAACGCCTTGCACAACCTTGCTGTCGAGGTGCGTGTAGTTGGCGAAGATCGACCACTGGTCGGTGATCGTGCCCGACACGCCGAGCGTGACGCCGTCCACGCGCGCCT
>JBEBXZ010000044.1:0-8288 GCA_040391335.1 Dokdonella fugitiva
CGCGCATCGGCGAGGACGCCTGGCGCGAGCTGCGCGATGAACTCGAACTCGTGCAAGGCGCCTCGCACGCCTTCGACAAGGATGCCTATCTCGCGGGCAAGCTGACGCCGGTGTTCTTCGGTTCGGCGGTCAACAATTTCGGCGTGCAGTTGCTGCTCGATTTCTTCGTCGAACACGCGCCATCGCCGAAATCGCATACCGCGCTGACGCGCGAGGTGAGTGCCGACGAGCCACGCATGAGCGGTTTCGTGTTCAAGATCCAGGCGAACATGGATCCGATGCATCGCGACCGGGTCGCCTTCATGCGCGTATGCTCGGGAACCTTCACCGGCGGCATGAAAGCCTTGCATACGCGTACGGGCAAGGAGGTGAAACTGGCGAATGCGCTGACGTTCATGGCCTCGGACCGTGAAATCGTCGAGCAGGCATTTGCCGGCGACGTGATCGGCATTCCCAACCACGGCACGATCTCGATCGGCGACACCTTCACCGAAGGCGAGCCACTGAGCTTCACCGGAATCCCCAACTTCGCGCCGGAATTGTTCCGCCGCGCGCGGCTGCGCGACCCGCTCAAGATGAAGCAGTTGCAGAAGGGCCTCGCGCAGTTGTCGGAAGAAGGCGCAACACAGTTCTTCCGTCCATTGATGTCGAACGACCTGATCCTTGGCGCGATCGGCATCCTGCAGTTCGACGTCGTTGCCTACCGGCTCAAGGACGAATATGGTCGGTGTCGTCACCGCACGCTGGGTGCATTGCGACAACCCGAAGAAATTCGAGGAATTCCGCGAGAAGGCCGCGCAGAACCTGGCGCTCGATGCCGCTGGCGAACTGGTCTATCTGGCGCCGAGCCGGGTCAATCTGCAACTGACCACCGAGCGCTGGCCGGAAGTGCGTTTCGCCGCGACACGCGAGCACGCCGCCGCGATAGCCAGCTGACGATCCGTCGATCCTGCCCACAAAAAAGCCCGGGAGTCCCGGGCTTTTTTGTATTGTTGCGCCGTAACTCAGCCGCCGTTGAAACTCGAATTGAACACACGATCTTCGCTGGCATGCGCGGAGTGATCGAGTTTCATGCTGAAGATCCGATCATTGCTGGTGAAGATGCGGTCCGGGCGGGCCGCGGCTTCCATCGCCGCAATCATCGCGGCCTCATCGGAGCGCACGCCGTGCTGATGCCACGACACGACACCGATCGCGACCGCCAGACAGGCGGCGAAACCGCTCCAGCGCAGGACTGCCGGCCGTTGACGCGCGAACACGGCCGCGTGCCGGGTGCTGCGTCCGCCACGCAGATGCGGCTGGACCTTGCGCTCGTTGACCGCCTGCGCCAGCGTCTCGGCATCCGGCGCCAGTTCACGCAGCATGCGCACGAGATCGGTCTGCAAGGAAGAGCGCGACAGTCGGGCCGCCACTTCATCCCGGCGATCACCGGACAGGCTGCCGGCCGCCGCGGCGACCAGCGTGTCGGCATCGAGCAAGCCCTCCGCGCGGCCTTCCGGTTGCGCGTTCAGGCGTCGATAAAGGCTGGACAAGCTGTTATCAATCATCGAAATCACCATATCCGAGTTCCCGCAGGCGCGATTTGAGTTCATCGAGCCCACGTGAAACGAGTTTTCTCGCCGCTTCGGCCGAAACTCCGACCACATCGGCAATTTCCTGCAGGGAAAATCCCTGCAGGTGCATCGTGATCGGCAAACGCCGTCGCTCCGGAATCTCGCCGAGGCAGCGCTGCAAGCCGCTCATGCGTTCACCGTCGCTGGCCGACTGCTCAGGGCTGACGCCATCTTCCGGCAACTGGCCGGGTTCGTCGTCATCCTCGGGCAACGGCTCCGCAGCCCTTACTTCGGCCCTGCGCAGCGCGTCGATCACGGTGGTTGCCACCACCTTCTGCACATAGGACGCATGAAAGGCCCCGGACCGGTCACGCTCGATCGCTTTCCATAGCCGGATGCGGACTTCCTGCTCGATATCGGCAGGATCGACGCCATGCCGCTCCAGCCGATAGCCACGCAGCAATGCGCCCAGGCGCGTGCCGAAATCGCGAAGGATCCGTTCCAGCCTGGCTTCGACGCTTTCTTCGGGACCGGTCATGAGGGCTGGAGTCGAAACGGGGGCGCTATGCTCACCGAGCCAGCGCCGATTCGCAACGCCCTGGCTGATTCGCACGCCAGGGGATTGCGCGAATCCGAGTGCTGCTTCTGTACTTGTTCACTGGCAACTTCCGTCGCCGGTCGCCGGAATACGCCGGTGGGAAAGACGGCGATTGCGCGCGCGGATCGGAGACGTGGGGCATGCCACGCTGGATGCCGCGGAAAAGAACGCGCCGTCCTTCATGAAGACGGCGCGCCAAAAGGGTGGCTCTTCCCCGTGGGAGGGGACTGGCATTGTCGGGTATCGCGATCCGCCGGCCGTTGCAGATCCAGAGCAGCGATGGGACGACGGTTGCGCGTTCGCGATACGGATCAAGCGCCGTGCAGCAATGGCGGCAAGGGACAATGCAGTGCCGCGCAAATCGTACGCAGCAACTCGGATTCGCTGACACTGACCATGCCATCGGCACTGATCGCGCGCACCAGCCCGCGTACCACGAGTTCCTTGCCGGCCGGCGCGAGCCGGTCAAGCGGCGGCAAAGCCCGGTCGAGCGCCTGCGCCCAGGCCGACGGCGGCGCATAAGCGGGCTTGAACCCAGGCAGCACCTCGTGCATGCCGAGCACATAGGCGGATCGTGCGGCGGCCTCGTCATCATGCCCATAGGCCGCAACGATCGAAAACAGATCGTTGATCTCGCCCGTGACATCCAGCAGCTTGACCCGACCCATCGCACGCGTCGCCGCCGGATCCAGTGCATCGATCACCTGGATACCGACCAGTTTCGCGAGACAATACTCGTCGAGGGTGACGCGACCATCCGCTTCGATCAGCTGGCGCAGCGCGATGACGAACACCTGCAACTGCGGACGCGGCCGCCGACGCAGGGCGGGAAACGCCATCGCCGCCAGCGGCAGGCGGTGCATCGGGTGCAGGCCAGCCACCCGCCCGGCCAATGCCGCGACCAGTTTCGACGTACCCGGATCGTAGTAGTGCTCGATCAATGCACGCTGGCGCGCGTTGATCGTCTCCTCCGTACTCAGCACGAGCGCCAGAACGAGCGCCATCGCGCGCTCCTGCGCACGTGCCGCCTGACTCAGTTCCTGAGGAATCGTCGTGCTCAGCGCCGCCGCAGCGATGTAGTCACCGGTATCCGGATGTCCCACCTGGCCCGCAACCTGCGCGGCCGATAGCGGAAGCTCTGCAGTCGCCGCCGGTACAGCGCTGGCGAACTCCGGTGCCGGCGCGGGGCGCACGGAACGTGCCGGAGCAAAACCGGACAGGGACACATCGCTGGCATCGGATTCCCCCACGCGCAGCGGGTGTGTCCAGTCCGCCGCGATCTGTACGAATTCCGCCGGATCGAACCTCGGCTGCAATCGCTTGATGCGATCGGTCAAGGCTGGATGCGTCGCAAACAACGCGGAGTAACCAACGCCGTCGCCAAACAGCATATGCGCAACTTCCTCACCCTCTCCATGCGCAAGTTTCGACCCTTCGGCAAGCCCGCCGATCTTTTTCAGCGCGCCGGCGATGCCTTCGGTTTGCCGGGTGAACTGCACGGCCGAGGCGTCCGCGAGATATTCGCGCTGGCGCGAGATCGATGCCTTGATGACGCGCGAGAAGAACACGCCGATATAACCGACCACCAGCAAGGCGACGCCGAGGATCACGATGCCGCCACTGTCACGACTGCGCGTTCGGCCGGAGGCCTCGGCGATCTTGCGTCCGGCAATCGCAATGACGAGGATGCCGAACGCGACACCCATGAGCCGGATATTCAGGCGCATGTCGCCATTCAGGACATGGCTGAATTCGTGCG
This sequence comes from Dokdonella fugitiva, assembly GCA_040391335.1. Classification (GTDB taxonomy): domain Bacteria; phylum Pseudomonadota; class Gammaproteobacteria; order Xanthomonadales; family Rhodanobacteraceae; genus Dokdonella; species Dokdonella fugitiva_A. The sequence continues at coordinate 3,911 of JBEBXZ010000044.1, forward strand.
CGATGACACCTTGAAGTTCCTCGCGCGTGAGTTTGTCGAGACAGCCTCGCGTCACGGTTACTGCCGCATCAGCCGGCGTATAGCCGGCGGCGAATGCGTTGATCGCCGCCTCTTCCTCGAGCACGAAAATTTCCGGTACCGGGACACCCGACGCGATCGCGATCTCCTCGATCACATTGCGCAGGCGTCGGTAAGCGAAGTCCGTGGTATCCGGCGCAACCGGCGTTGCGCCAAGCTGCATCGCCACCGCGCTGCCGCCGGCGCGCAAGGTCGAAATCCGATACAGCGAAGCGCAGCCGATCACCGCCACAACCACCAGGCTGGTGACCACCAGCGCGCCCGGATCGATTCCACCCGTTTCGGCGTCGCCGCCGAAGCCGAGCACGAACATGACCACCGCATCGACCGCGATGACGATACAGGCGACGGCCAGCGAGAACAGCAGCAGCATGCGCCGCGTCTGCCTGCGCGCCAGTTCCTGGTGGGCGAAGAAGTTCATCGCCGAAACCTCGAATGGCCCCTCATGTGATCGCCTGCCGTGATCTGGCGCGCCTCGGCGGCGGCGCTCAGGTGAACGATACCTTCACGGCCTCGCGCTTCTCGGGCGCTTCGATTTCCAGCAGTTGTGCAGACTGGAACGCAAACATGTTGGCGACGATCGAACCCGGAAACACTTCGCGCGAATTGTTGTAGGCCATGACCGAGTCGTTGAACGCCTGACGCGCGAACGCCACCTTGTTCTCGGTCGAGGTCAGTTCCTCGCTGAGCTGCATCATGTTCTGGTTCGCCTTGAGATCCGGATAGGCCTCGGACAATGCGAACAATCGCCCGAGCGTCTGGGTCAAGGTGTTTTCCGCGCCGGACAGTTGCTGCATCGCCGCCGCGTCACCCGGATTCGCTTTCGCCGCCGCGAGACCCGACATCGCCGAGTTGCGCGCATTGATGACGGCTTCGAGCGTTTCGCGCTCGTGCTTCATGTAACCCTTGGCGGTCTCGACGAGATTCGGGATCAGGTCGTAACGGCGGGTCAACTGCACGTCGATCTGCGCAAACGCATTCTTGTAGGCATTACGCGATGTTACGAGACCGTTATAGAGACCGATCGCATAGAAAGCGAATACAGCAATGAGCACCAGAAGAATCAGCAAACTCATCCTCTTTCCCTCCACAGGCAATGGAATCGACGTATGATTTCGAGCATATCACGCGTTCGAAAGCGGCCTTGAAACCTGTGTTGAAACATTCATTGATTACTTTCCTGGTCGCCTTCGCGGTGATCGCCGCCAGCATCAGCGACAGCGCCGCAGCCACTCGAAAGAAGCCCGTACGCAAGGCAAAGGCTGACGCGGTATTGCCGATCATCAAGCCACCGCAGGTGGATCCCAGGGCGATCGCCACGGATGCGCTGCCGATCGCTGCCGATTTCAATCACTGGGTCGACCAGATCGAACAATCCGGCCAGGTATCGGGTCTCGCCATTTCGGTGATCCAGGGCGACAAGGTATTGCTCGAACGAGGCATCGGATACGCCGACTGGAAGAGTCGCGAACCGATCACCGTCGACACCGTGTTCCGCCTCGCCTCGTTGTCGAAGGCGTTCGCGACGACACTGACCGGCCTGCTGGTCGATGATGGGAAAATGAGTTGGGATACGCGTGTCGCCGGCATCCTGCCGACTTTCGCACTCGCGGACGTCGACAGCGGCCAGAAGCTCACCGTACGCGACATCCTGAGTCATCGCGTCGGCCTGCCGCACAACACCTACGACAATCTCATCGAACAGGACGAGCCGTATCCGTTGCTCGTCGAACGCCTGAGCGAGGTGCCGATGACCTGTCCTGCGGGCGATTGCTACGGCTACCAGAACATCGCCTTCAGCCTGATCGGGGACGTCACGTATGCAGTCACCGGCGATTTCTTCTATCACCTGGTCGAGAAGCGCCTGTTCCATCCGCTCGGAATGAACACGGCGACGTATGGCCGCGATGCGCTCGAACATTCCAGGCGCTGGGCGCGCCCGCATCGGCGCGCGGGCAAGGACTGGAAATCCTTCCAGCCCAACGAAACCTATTACCACATGCCACCCGCCGCCGGCGTCAACGCCAGCGTGCGGGACATGCAGCAATGGCTGATTGCACAGATGGGCGGACGACCCGACGTGCTGGCTCCGGAACTTCTCGAAGCATTGCACTCACCACTCGTGCGCACGCCGAAGGACATGTCATCGACGCCCTGGCGACGCGGGCGCCTGCTCGACGCGGAATACGCACTGGGCTGGCGGGTCTACGACTATGCCGGAGAACGCCTGGTGTTCCATGCCGGCGCGGTGCAAGGGTATCGGGCGATGATCGGCTTTCTGCCGAAGCATCGATTCGGCGTCGTGATGCTCTGGAACTGTGAATCGGCGGCCCCCAGCGGGTTGATGCCGATGCTTTTCGACCGATACCTCGGTTTGCCCCGCGTGGACTGGGCCGGCGTCGGATCGCTCGACGTCCCATCTTCCAGCGGCGGCGGCGAAGGCTCCGCTGCAATCAACTGAGTTTTTCGTTCAGGGAGGGCGCGCGGGACCGGATTGGTGGCGTAACATGCGCGCCACCAAGGGGATGGCGCGATAACCGGTACGAGCAGCAAGTGAAAGGAGTCGACGCGTGCTGATAGCCGAGGAACTGGTGTTGTTGTGCATCGAACCGCACACGGGCGAGTTCGAGCTTGCGGGATCGCGTACCGACTTCGATACGTTGATCGCCGCCGCCCTGCTGATCGACCTGACCGAGCAGCATCGCCTGCGCTTCAACGCCGGCCATGTCGCGATCCAGACCAACCTGCCGATCACGCATCCACTGCTGTCGATGGCGGCCCGGGTTCTTGTCAGCGCCGAGCACGGATTGCCACTGGCAGCGGCGATCGACCTGCTGGTAACCCGACTTTCGCCGATCGGCAAAAGTCTCATGGAGCGCCTGTACCGCCGCGATGTCCTGCATCGTACGCGCGCCTCCTGGTGGCCCTGGTCGCATGCGTCCTATCCACTGCGCTCGCTGCAGGCACGCAACGAAGCAGTGGAACAATTGAACAAAGGCGCGGCATCCAAGCAATCCACGTTGCGCGGACTGGGATTGCTGGTGCTCAGTGATTCTGCCGGTCAGCTCACGGCCAACCTCACTGGCAATGCGCACGAGATCGCGACGCTCAAGCTGCTCGAGCTCTCGAATCAGGCAGAAGGCGAGAATCCGGTGCACGAATTCCTCGCCGATCTGCACCGCGTGCTGACGACCTGAACGCTTCGCCAGACGAGAGGCGAAGACTCTCGATCAGGTGCCGAGCTTGAATTCGATGCGCCGACGCACGGTCGAGTTGACCGGCGTACCGTTTTCGAGCCGCGCCTTGAACGTTGAACGCTCGATGGAGCGGATCGCCTCGCGATCGAACAGACGCGGCGGATCGGAACGGGTGACTCGCGCGCCCTGCACTGCGCCATCCGCAGTCACGGTGAACTCCACTTCGACCCAGCCCTCGGCCCGATTGCGAGCCGCTTGCGGCGGATAGACCGGTGCCGCTGGTGTGATCACGGCAACGTCGCGCGTCTCGCCCGAGGGCGCGCTGCGCGCGGGTTGTGCGGCGGCAACAGGGGGCGGCGCCGCTTCAACCGGCACAGGAGCCGGAGCTGCGGCAGGCGGTGTCTGCGCGCTGGCAGCAGAAGTCTGAACCGGTTCGGCCACAGCAGGATCCGCGGCTGCCGGAGCAGCGGGACGCGTCGGTGCCGCCGCTGCTGCCGCGGCCTGCGCCTGTTGCTGGTCGAGCAATTTGCGCTTCGCTTCCAGCTTGCTGCGCAGGATCGTCAACGTGTAGTTGCTCGGGTCGGCCTTGGACAGCGAAAGGATGATGCGCGAGGCCTCCTCGATATCACCCTGATTGATCTCCTGCTCCGCCGTGCCGCTGGCGAAGGGGAACAGTTCACGCAGGGCTTCTTGTGCGCCGACATTGCCGGCGTCCTTCTCAAGAATGGCCAGGTAGTATTCGAGAGCATTGTTGCCGGCAGGCATGACCAGTCGCTGTTCCGCCATCGCCTTGCGGGCTTCGCGGTTGAGCTGGTCGACGCTGAGTTCTTCGACCGCTGGCGAGATCACCGGCAAAGGTGTCGTCTGGCCGGGCTCAGCCGTCGTCGATACGGCCGGCGCCACCGTCGTCGGAGCAGCCGTGTCGCGCTGCGTGAGAAACCACCAGGCCGCGGCTCCCGCAACGACAAGGAGCGCGAGCACGGCGATCAGCTTGGGCGCAACGGCGCCACGCACGGAATGCATATCGAGGCTAGAGGCTTTCATGACAATCACACGCTCCGGATCTGGCGACAGATACGCGCGCGAATAAGCCCTGGCTGGGT